>JANLUJ010000632.1:0-14710 GCA_031363425.1 Pirellula sp. | reverse complement strand
GGAGCATTCTTTCGCATTCCCAGCATCGCTGTTTCGCTGGAATTCGAAAGAATGCTCCTTCGATTGCGGCAGCCACAGTTCCCGAATAGAGCACATTGATACCTGCGTTTAAACCTCCATTGATCCCGCTGACGATCAAGTCGACTTCACCGCCGGCGAGTTCGGATACACCCAATTTGACGCAATCAGCTGGCGAACCGTCGACGGCCCATCCGCGGAAGACATCTCCGTCGAAAATTTCTTTGCAGGTCAATGGAGACAAATAGGTTATGGAATGCCCCACGCCACTTTGTTCTGTAGCGGGAGCTACGACCAAGACTTCCCCCAGCTGCGTTAATGCTTTACGCATCGCTAGCAGGCCAGGCGCATGGATACCATCATCGTTTGCGAGCAAAATCTTCAAGTTATTGTCCCTGGTCAATTGTGAGTCCTGAGGCATGGCCCCTTGGGCAGTGTAAGTAAAATGGCCCTACCTAGCACGACGCGCAAGCTAGTTATTCCAGCTTCCAATTCACAAGCTCGCGCGTCGTGCTACTGGTACTTTTCAGTCTGCCGGTCGCCTTAGTGCTTATGCCCCTCATCATGCTTCAAAAGGCACGATTGCTCTTTGCCATCGATTATGGCGACAAGTTTGGATTGCACACCCTTGGCGTCGGTACCGCTCGCATCGAGCAAATTCATTAGCTCCTCGCTGGCAATAGTGAAAACGGATCCTGCAATCTTGGCCTTTTCGTCGGCGGCAAGCTTAAATGATTTGGTATCTACCCCAGAGACTACGTCGATTTTAACCGACTCGATCTTGGCACCAGCGCTCACTAGCTCCTCCAAGAAAATAGAAAGCTTATGCGTAGCATCATCGTGAGCCCATTCGAAATGAGCGCCAGTTTTTTCAAAGGCTTCGACATGTCCGCCATTTGGGCCATGCGCACTGTGATCGTGGCCGTCATGGTCATGCCCATCATGTTCATGTGCGGCTTTGTCTGCAGCTTTCTTCGCCGATTTTTTGACTTCGCAGCCTGCACAACAAACAAAACTGGCAAGGGCCAAACTGACTAGCAAAAGGGAAGTACGCATAATTTTTGACTCCGTAGGTTACGAGGAAACAGGAGTTATCAATTGGAAATCAATGTTAGTGAGCTTGCAAGGCGAAGTTAACGAACCAACCGGCATCGGAAGTGTCCATTGGACATGCGGATGGTCGGACGAATGGAAATACAGGCTCGCCTGCCGTCAGGAAAAGCCCGAAATCCGGCTGCAAAATTGATTCATTCGGGTTAATCGTTTGGCATTGCGCCATCCCTAAGCTGCCGAGAGCCACATTTTTCACGCCCGATGGCTCACGCTGTCGCTATACTAAATGAAGAGGTGCCAACATCGATGGCAACGACTTGGACAACCACATTTGCAGGAGTAAGCATCCCTTTGCATACGCATGATCGCTCGGAAGGTTTGGCAAGCGAACGAAGTATTTTGGCCCGTTTGATATTGCCGAAAGATATCGCAGCCGACGACCCATTTGATGAACTCAAGGGCTTGGCAACGACGGCCGGTACAACCGTGGTTGGCAGTGTGATCCAACGCAGAGATCACCCAGACCAAACGACTTATCTTGGGAAAGGAAAAGTGAGTGAGCTTCTCGGCCTCATTGAGATGCAAAACGCCGAAGTAGTCCTGTTCGACAATGATCTGAATCCATCTCAGACCCGAAATCTCGAAAGAGCTCTGAATATCAAAGTTATCGACCGATCCG
Source organism: Pirellula sp. (assembly GCA_031363425.1). Classification (GTDB taxonomy): domain Bacteria; phylum Planctomycetota; class Planctomycetia; order Pirellulales; family Pirellulaceae; genus JBKCUI01. The sequence goes on along the minus strand of JANLUJ010000632.1, from coordinate 12,960 downwards.
AATTGATACTTGACATCTTCGCGTCCAAGGCACAGACGCACGAAGCGCGATTGGCGGTTGAACTTGCTCAACTTGAATACTCGCTTCCGCGCTTGAAACGGATGTGGACACACTTGTCACGCCAATCGATGGGTGTCGGTATGCGTGGGCCGGGCGAAAAGCAATTGGAAGTCGACAGGCGCCTTGCTGAGAAGAGGGTCCAAGACCTCAAAGTGGAACTAGAAAAAGTCGAGAAGCGCAAAGCCCGCGAGGTGGCATCTCGAGGCGACACGTTTAGCGTTTCGTTGGCTGGGTACACGAACGCCGGAAAAAGCACTCTGATGAATGTGCTTACCAATGCCAACGTCGAAGCGGTCGATCGGCTCTTTGCAACTCTCGATACCCGTACTCGCAAATGGATGTTGCCCGGTTGGGGACCCATCCTACTGAGCGATACCGTTGGTTTTATTCGCGATCTTCCTCATCGACTCATCGCTAGTTTTCGCGCTACGCTTGAAGAAACGCGGCATGCCGACCTTTTGCTTCATATTGCTGACGCGAGCAATCCGGCAGTACTTCAACAGATTTCCTCTGTTTACAAAGTGCTCCACGAAATCGGAATCGACGAAAAGGAAACGCTATTGGTGCTAAATAAAGTGGACTGCGAGGGAGCGACCGAGCGCGTGAAATCGATTCAAGATCGATATCCAAATTCGATACCGATCTCGGCCCATAGCGGACTCGGTATTCAAAGATTGTCCATGGCGGTGAGCGATGCACTAACCAAGAATTTTGTTGAGCTCGAGGTTCGATTGCCGTTGGAGGATGGTAAGACTATCGCTTGGTTGGCCAGTGTGGCTGAAGTCATGTCCAAGCAATACAACGATGACCACGCCCTGGTTCACTGCCGAATGCCTAGTGGCGCAGCTGGTAAACTAGCGGGCCAGGGGGCCGATATCAGGGTCATTTCTGGCAGGATCCCAATCGCCGCAGAAAAGAACAGGCCAAATGACGCAACCTTCCTGCCGCCGTTGCCAAGTGATGCTTCAAACAACGTGGCTGGCGATGGGCTAGTGAACGGTACTGAATCAGGCTCGATCGGCGAAGTCGCATAGTCAATGGCACGGCGAAATCTTAAGGATGCTCGAATCATCGTGACTGGCGCATCGAGTGGTATAGGCCGCGCGTTGGCAATTCAACTTTGCCAACGCGGTGCCCACGTACTTGCAACCGCACGACGCGCCAATCGCTTGCATGAGCTTCAGGACACCTGCCATTCAATGAACGGCCGTCTTTCAATCATCGAAGGTGACCTTACTAGCGCACAACATCGCCAAGAGATTCTCAATCAAGCGACGAAACAATGGAACGCGATTGATGTATTGATCAACAACGCAGGGGCCGGAGCCATCGGCCGATTCGATGTTGCGTCAAGCGATAGACTGAGGCGGGTGATGGAGATTGATTTCTTTGCCCCAGTCGAACTAACTCGGCTGTGTTTGACGCTCTTGGAAAGGGGGCGTACACCGGCCATCCTCAATATCGGTTCGGTACTTTCGCATCGTGCAGTTCCCAACAAAAGTGAATACTGCGCTGCCAAATTTGCGATGCGAGGCTGGGCAGAATCCTTGAGAGTTGAGTTGACTGCACAGGGTATCGAGGTGCTCATGTTGAGCCCAAGTACAACTCGCAGTGAATTTCTAGATGCGCTTGTCGATACCGAAGCTGGCGAAAAAAGCAAATCGATTGGTAGCATGCTACCTGAAAGGGTCGCACAATTGGCTATATCATCGCTTGTTCGATCGAAACGAGAAATGATTTTGAGTCTTGGCGGAAAATGCCTCGTTTGGGCGGGCCGTCTTTTTCCAAGCTTCACCGATCGCGTTCTCGGCCGGTTCGCATAAAGTGGGATAGGCTTCCAGCCTGTCACAAGCACCCTGCGCCGGGACCGCGACAGGCTGGAAGCCTATCCCACACCGGATTTACCTACTCGTCTTTTTCACGCGAACCACGATCGATTCGAGGGGTGTTCACCGTGATCCATGTATCTTTGTCTTTGATGATGGCTTGAGGTGGTAGATCAGGACTAAGTGTGGTCAGCCCAGGAATCTTTCTCACGGCCGTACCAATTGCCATGAATTCCAAGAGTCCGCCGTGCTCGTGAATGTGAGTGCGGATTCCAACAACATCATCCGCGTCGACTGCAGCTGCCTCATCGCGAATCAATCCGATGGCATGCGCTCTTGCCTCATATACCAAACTTGTCAAATCGGGGATCTCGCCACGCGTAAAAGATTTCAACATCGCTTTGATTCCACCCACTACCCCGAGCGAGTACACCGCCGTTCCGAGTACGAGTTTCACCGGCATGTATCCAAGGTGTACCAAGTTCCACATTTCCTCGTTTGTTAAATCACTGGTTACGACTTCATTGACAGTCTGAGGGCGTCCCAAAATCGGATGATGCGAAGCAGTTCCAAGCATTAGCATCTCATGAGCCCCTGCCCACCGCATCGCGCGCGTCTCTATCCCAACGACGCAATTTGCTCCCGCATTGAATGCCTCGTTTGCGATTCGATTGAGCGCAAGATGCCTGGTCTTGTTAAAGATGTCGCTGTATTCCTTGATCTCGCCCCGCGCTAAGGACTTGAACGCACCAACAATGCCACCGCCGGCCCCGATCGAGAATGCAACATTTCCAAAAACAAATCGCATCGGCGTGAATCCCGCGTCCAATTGGCAATACAATTCCTGTCCATCCGCGCTCGATGAAAACGAAAGCTTCTCCGATTTAGAATCACCCCGATGTAGTGCTGAAGCGACCGAAAGAAACTCACTTTGGCCGTGAAAGGTGGTTAGCTCGCTGGTCGCACCTGTAATTCCGACGCCGCCGCTCTGCTCAGCTTCATGGATCATTCGGTTCAATGCTTGAAGCCGACCATCGTGAATCACATTGGTAATTTCTTCGATTTCCCCACCGACTATATTGCTTCCCAATGCGGAGAGCGAACCTAGAAAACCCATCGAAAAGATTGAATTTCCTATTACCAACTCGCCTGGCGAATATCCCTTTTTGGCGAGACAATAGATTTCGTTACCCGACAAACCGCTCATCACTGCCATCATCCGTCCTACCTATTCTTGTTTTATGTTTGGTTGTAAGCTTCGAATTGTAACTTAGTCAGCTTTCCTATTGGGCATCATTGGAAGCCTCGTGCATCATAATGTTTGTTCGATGGGATTTGGAAAATCTTTGCCGGGCAATGACTTTTTACATTAGATCGATTATTTTGGCGTGTACTTCAATCTTTGTCCCAAATACACGAGAACCTATTCATGCGTTCACACAGTCCGAGGAAATTGGTTTCCTTTCGATCGCGTCTTTTCTCCGCAACACTTGTTTTGTTCGCGATTGCTGCGTGGGATTTTTCCGCTTCGACTGCTATGGCCCAAGAGCGATCGCAGCCAACCGAGGGATGGACAGATAGCTCGGGCGAAAAAACGTTGAAGGCCGATTTCGTCAAACTGGAAGGCGTGCAGTTGACGCTTCGAAAGTCCGACGGAGCCGAAGTTGTGATTCCGCTCAGCAAACTCGACGACAAGAGTCGACTCAAAGCGAGAGCCATGGCGAAGAAAGGCTCCGCGACAGCTAACGCGAAAAGCTCTGCACCCGTCGCGTTTCCTTCCAACCCAACGGCGCAGGAATTTGTGGACATTATCATTCGCGAAATGAAGCATGAAAATCCAATGGTTGCGTGGGACGCCTTGCCTGCCTCCAAACAGGACCAAATTCAGGCGCTTGTCAAATTGGCCGCTACACGTATCGAACAACGAACCTTGAACGTTGTTAAAAAGTTTCGAGGCGATTTGTTCTCTGCATTGAAAGGCAAGAAGCAATTCATCTTGGATAGCCGAGCTATCCCTATCCCGCCCGATCAAAAAGAGATACTCAAAAATTCATACGACTCGATCGTTGGACTACTTGAGGCCTACATCCCGAATGAATGGTTGGATGCAAGTTACTTGCAGCAAGCCGAAGTACGAGATTTGCTTTCTGGCTATGTGAACAACGTGATACGGAATGCGAAAGACGTAGAAAAGACGCTGCCGAGCGACAGCCCCTTTAAATCTATGTTAAGCCAATCGTCCATTGAGGCAAAGGTTGAAAGCATTTCGTCAACCGAAGCCATGATTACTTTCGTGGTGCCGGGACAACCTGAATCGCCCACCAAATTCGTTCTTTTCGAAGGACGTTGGTTGCCAGCGACATTGTTGGACAATTGGGATCAATCGATAGGGCAAGCAAAGGGGGTCCTCGAAAAATTGGACTCCAAAGTTATTCACCAAAGCGTCGCCCAAGCAATGATATTTCCAACTGGATTGTTGGGCTCAATCAGTTCCGCAGAAACGCAATTGGATTTCGATGATGCAATCGGTCAGTTGGCGGGCTTAGCGCAGATGTTATCAGGGCTGGGCGGTGGTGCGGCAGCCCCTAACGCCCGGGGATTGCGCCGTCCGTAAGTTGTATTGCTAGCTCGTTCCAAGGCTCTGCCTTGGAATGCACTGCCTCGGAGGCTCCGCCTCCAATTCGCCCATCCGCGCCTCCAGTTCGCTCATCCGCTTCGCAGAAGTTTATTGAACGCGTCAGGAGGAGCCTGCAAGGCAGTGGGTTGCGAGGCAGAGCCTCGCAACCAGTTGCGTCACACCTTACACCTTACAACTTATTGCCCTCCAGCTTGTGTTTGTAGCTTCTGATTCGCCTCGTGCTCGCGCAAAACGCGATCCAGGATTCCGTTAACGAATTGACCGGAGTTTCGATTGCCATAACGCTTTGCAATCTCGATCGCTTCGTTGATGGAAACTCGGCCAGGAACGCCACCGAACATCATCTCAAAGGATGACATTCGCAATATGTTGCGATCAATGGTCGTCATTCTCTTCACCGACCAATTGGCAGCGTGTTTGGTTAGTATCTCATCGATTGCATCTCGATGCATCCGAACACCGCTCAGCAATTGTTGAGCAAATGCCACTAAGGGTTTGTTATGCAGCATTCGTTTGGAAACAAACTGATCTGCTATCGCCAGCTCTCGCATCGGATTCATATCCTCTTCGTAGAGTACTTGCAAAACGACTTCTCTAGCGCGGCGACGTGTAGTCATGCTCAAACAAATTGGAAAAGAACAGTGAATTCGGGATAACAACCAGTAGTGTGATTCAGTTGCGGTTTCGAGTCAATCAGTTAACGGAAATCGTAGGCGACGATTTGCATAGCATTTGATCCACCTCATTGGACACGATCACCCCATAATTGATAGCTCCCAACCAACCAGACATAATGATCCCAACCGATCCGGCGTGGTAAAGGCCTTTGATTTGCTGCGGCAAACCGCGCGAAACCGCAAGCCCTTCGAATTTGGTTCCGAAACTAGCGCCCGACGGGTGCTTGGTGTAATGATGAAAAGTCTGAGGTGTGGCTGCTTCCGCATGCTCGATTTTGTCACGGCAGTTGGGAACATACTGCTCAAGAGCATTGAGGGTGGTCTCGACAAGTTCTTGCTTGCTGGCGGAGTATTCGCTTTCTGTCAAATTGGACCAGTCGCTCCAATTCGCGTTGGTGCTGCTAACAATGGCGAATCGTTCCTTGCCCGTGGGACGTGTGCGAGGATAGTAAAAGCTAAATGTGCGCGACGTAATCTTGCGGTCGAGCAACAAATGCGTGCGGAACAAAGGGGCCGTCGAACAGAAAAGCAGGTCGCCTGTCGATTCAGGTATGGTTACGCCGGGTTTGAGCGCCATGTAAACTTGCGTACTACTGTTGTTGAGCCGTACCGCTTGAGCGTCGGAAAGAAACTGCGGGTCGAAATTCTCCGATCCGACCATGTCGAGGATGGTAGACCTTAGATTCGAGTTGCTAACCACGGCTCTGCACTTAATCTCGCGCCCGTTGACAACAACACCTTGCACGCCTTTGTTTCCGACAAGGATTTTCGAAACATCGCAGCGGATTCGAGTATCGACCCCGTTCTTAGTGAGTTCAGCTTGCATCTTACCAACGAGGTCATCGGTTCCGCCCTCGTAGATAAAAACCCCTTTGGCCATAAAATTGGAAAAGACGATCCCATAGGTGATAGCCGGATCCTCGAGTGTGGAGCCATTGGCGTAGGTAATCGGTTCCATCAACAAACGAACGACATCCTCTCGACCGGGGAAAAACGTTTCAAAGAGTTGACCGGTCGTCATCGATTGGTCATCGTAAAAATTCATGTTCCGAGCTGCGTCGAAAAATCGGCCAACGCTGTCAGCTTCGACTCCAAACTGGGATGTCAGTAACTTAGTGAAATCTTCTCGATTGAAGGTTGTCGTGAGAGAAAACATCGGATTGTCGAACCGAATGTTTTTTAGCTGAACAATATTGGACGCGATCTCTTCGTTCCAGTAGCGTCGACAACTCTTGATCATGCCGAACGGAAAGCCGTGCAGTGAGATGTCGAAGGTGTGGCTGCCTGGCCGTTTAAACCAAGTGGCCAGTCCACCTAGTTTATAGTGCTGCTCAAGCAATAAAACGCGGTGGCCGGCTCGCCCCAAGATGTTGGCGGAGGTCATACCCGCTAATCCGCTCCCGATGACCACTACGTCGTACTCGGGGAGCACCCCGGCTAGAAAATCTTTTGGCATACCGCTGGGGAAATATTCTTTCAGTCAACAATTGGAAGCAATTAGTGCGGGTGAGAGGAATCGAACCTCCACGGCCGTATGTATTTAGCCACTAGATCCTGAGTCTAGCGCGTCTGCCAATTCCGCCACACCCGCAACAAAACCACGTGCTAGCAATAAAAAAGCACGTTGTTGGCAATGCAAAAAGTTATCCGCAATCGAGGGGCCGGTCAAGTCAAAGGCGAGAACCGGCTGATTTTGGGCTTGTAGGCTGCTATAATGAATTGGACGTAGGTCCGGCTGTCCCCAGCCGGACAATCAATTGTCCATTTTCAACTACAACAATCCGCCCATGTCTTTTTTCAATTCAATCCATCCATCATTTCGAGGCAGAGATGAAATACCTAACCCCAATCCTTCTGAGTATTGCACTTGTAATCGCTTTCGGAACTTACAGAGTGACGCAGGCGTTTGATCCGCCCAAATCTTCGAAGAGCACGCCAACTGGCAAAGGTGATGCGTCCGCAAAAGAAAACGATGAAAATCAGAATTCCAAAGACGATGCGGCTAATTCCTCCACAAAAAACAAAAAGTCCACTCCTCTAAGCAAGTCCAAAAAAATGAGCGATCCATTCAACAAGCTGACCGCGGAAGAAGCTTGGGTAATCCTTGAAAAAGGAACTGAAGCTGAGGACAAGGGATACACCCATTCCAAGGTAACTGGAACGTACATATGCAAAAGATGCAATGCACCGCTTTACAACTCGACAGACAAATTTGAAAGCCACTGCGGTTGGCCAAGCTTCGATGCCGAAATCAAAGGATCGGTAAAACGTGAAATCGATCGAGACGGTAAGCGAATCGAGATCATGTGCCAAAACTGTGGCGGTCATCTCGGTCACGTCTTCGAAGGCGAACGATTCACGGCAAAAAATACTCGCCATTGTGTGAATAGCATATCGATGAAGCTCATTCCCAAAGGCAAAGATCTGCCCGAAGTCATCAAACCGGAAACGACCGAGCCGGCAAAGGCTCCGGAAAAAAAGCCGACCAACGAATCGTCAATAAAGAAATCAGGAAAGTAAGGCAACTGCTCAGGTTGTTACCCGTGGCGGATGCTGCTAGCATCCGTATGACGCCCACGACGGCGCTAGAAACGTCGGCCCCAACCACTCTTGGGTGGAAATCGCAGCGACAAGCAGGAAGGCAATAGCCCATCTAGTCAGTATCATCGCCATCATTTCAATCGACCCAATCTGTCAATCCAACTTGAAATGTGCCGTCGCTCTTGGCTTGTCCGCGAGCCATCATCGGCGTATTGAATTGAAGCTCCATGTTTCCGTTTGCATCCACAGCAATCAGTCCTCCCGAATCCGTTGGCAACGTGTCTTGGATTGCAGACTTCACCGACGCGTTTAGCGACTCGCGCAGATACTCCATTCGCGACGACACTGCCGAGGCGATGTGGTGTTTGATGTAGAGTTCACCGACACCCGTACAGCTGACTGCACAGGTGCTATTCTTTGCATATGTTCCGGCCCCGATGATAGGGGTGTCACCAACTCGCCCAAAGCGTTTCCCAAGCAAACCGCCAGTACTGGTTGCCGCCGCTAAGTTGCCATGTTGATCGCGAACGACACATCCAACTGTTCCCAAATAGAAAAGTCGATCATCGCCGACGTCATGGTCATGCTTGGATGTCGCTCCCCCCTTGGCCGCTTGCTTCTGTTTCCATTTTTCCCAACTCTCGATTTGCTCTCGAGTCTTGAAATAATCCGCAGACTCCAAAGGCAATCCAATCTCTTTGGCAAACAGATCGGCTGGTTCTCCACACAAGAAGACGTGAGGAGTTTTGTCGCGTACGGCACGAGCAAGTCCGATAGGGTTGCGTACTTTGGTTGCGCCGGCGACGGCACCGCAACTCAAATCTGAGCCATCCATAATACTCGCGTCTAACGAAACTTCGCCGACACTATTTAGAACGGATCCGCGTCCCGCATTGAAATTGGGGTTGTCTTCTAGAAGTTGAACTACGGCCTGAACAACGTCGATGGCTGCGCCCGATTTTTCAAGCATTTCGGTCCCTTTCTTCAACGCAACTCGTAAGCCGTCAATGCGATCCTGAATTTGTTTTTCGTTCCACCGGCCTGGCTCGCCTCCGGCACCGCCATGGATTGCGATCGACCAATTCGATTTGTTTTGAACCAGTTTCCCCATTGGGATTTGCTCATTCATACGGAGGCTGATCTGCTTGTTTATGTGCGGAATGAAATCGTCAGGTCTCGCTGCGTTGCAAGCCAAGGCGACGAGTAATAGAATCGAAATGCGGATCGGGAGTGGTGCAAAGAGAGTCACTGCGATTGCTATCCTATCTTATCTGCGGATTTGGCTGTCGATGTCTAGTTCGTGTCAGCCTGAGGACAAGCCGACTACGTGGGGCCTAGTATCTAGGGATTTGGGGGTCGATTTCTAAGCTCCATTGATCGATGCCGCCGGTCATGCTCGTTGCTTCAGGATGACCGTTTTGGCGGAACCAGTTTGCAACACGGAGTGATCTACCGCCATGATGGCAGTGAACGACAACGCGTTTACCATCGAGCAAAGAAAGTGCATCGGAGGAAGGGGGCCATTGTCCCATCGGCATCAAGATGGACTTTTCGATTTTTGCGATCCCGTATTCTTTCGGCTCACGACAATCGACCAAGGCGATACTTTGGCCACCATCATCCGTTCCCGACTTAAGCCAAGAATGGACGGAATGAATGTCTATTTCAATGTTGGACACAGATGCTCCAGTAGCGCAATTCCCGAGGATTGGACCGGAGAATTAGAACTCACTTCTTCCCTGAATGCTAGTCCGAGCTGGTGGCGTTGCTCCCTGGGCCGTGAAACGGAATTCGGGAAACCAACTGTCACACTCTATTTTGCATTCCTTTTTTGATTTGGTTTTACGGATGGCTGAGACGGTTTTAACGACCATTCTTCATCGAAGAAATCGGCGTCCACGATCTTGCCGGGGTAGCGCGAATCGGGTGGTGTGGTCACGTCGACGATTGCCCAGTCTGGCAGCTTGGGGATCTGTCTTGCGTTGTTGAGATAATCGTATTCGCGATACGTGAAACCGCTATTAAGTACGACGTAGCGATCTGGATTCAAAGGATTGGGAAAGATCATTACTGGAACGTGAGTCAAGGCATCGAATCTTCGATTCCCTGCAACAACTTGTTCGCGATTCCATTGAATTGGGAGTTGATCGGCAATCTTCTTCAGTGTGGGATTGCTTTGCGAATCGCCCCAGAGAATCAAGTTGTGGTTCTCGATATCCGCCGGACTGAGTTCTTCCGACGATTTGACGATTGCGTCTCCACGCATTTGCCGATGCCATTCGCGAACCGCGCGATTGAATTCAGCTTCCACCCATTGATCCACTTTTGGGTGATGTCCACCACCGGTTGGTTTCACAAATAGAAATGGTCCCATGAAAGCGTCGTCGATGGGTCCTTGTTGTCCATGCTTTTTTCTAAGTGTTGTCGATGGTGCTTCGATGGGTGATACCTGCTGCCATTTGCTTGCAACCTTTCGAAGGCGCACGCCCCATGAAAGATCGGATCGCCTAGCGACGCGAATCGTTTGGTCATCCAGCGAGACGTCGGCTGCTTTTAAGTTGAAAGGAATACTGTTGGCATCGAGATTAATACTTAGATCCGTAACATTGTTAACCGACAACCGCATGTCTCCGACGTTTCGCCAGAGGGCCGAAACGGTCGCCGGAGACCAATGTTCTTCCAATGCGTTGATAGTTAGCCAATGAGCTTGGTTGTATTTTAGAGTCGTCGTTGTAAAGGAAACATTTGAGGGAGGATCTTTGGATCGCATTCCATCTAGGATCGCCAATCGTCTTTCGATTTCGATTCGCGCGACGGGGTCAACCCTATGGGCTGTCTTCGGGGCAATGATATGAGTAAGTTCGAATCGCTCCTCTTCCGGCAGTTTCCAACATGCCTCAGCCATAATATCCGCGGCTTGTTTTTGCTTATCGATTTCGCCGCTATAAGCAATCGTTGGCAGCATGCGTAGATTGCGCGCCCATACCGGACAGTCGTACATTTGCCATAATTTTTGTTCATACCATGCTGGCTTCAGCTCTTCGCTTTGAAAGACTTTGAGGAACTGAGGAGTCTCCGAAAATCCAGCACCGGGATTGGCCGCAAACCATTTGTCAGGGTAGTGAACGGCTAAGTGCCAGGCGGCGGCACCTCCCATCGAAAAACCTCGAATAGAGACTCTCTTTGGGTCGATCGGATATTCTTTCAAGGCGTGTTCCAAAACCTCCAGTGTATCCATTTCTCCGGCAAGCTTGTTCGCATTGCAATACCGACCAAAGGGATGAATCATGATCACGCCAGGCTCAGGCGTAGGTTCCGGATTCGTCATCCGCGACGCGATGAATTGCAATTCCAATCCTTTTTCACTTCGACCTCGGCACCAGATGTCTGCGCGGTTCGTTGCGTTAACCTGTTTAGGACTGACAATTCCATAGGGCTGTGGGGTGCCGTCGAGTTTGGATCGAAAGCCTCGCACAATCATTTGTGAATTTCCCCAAAGACCGGTCCACGGGGCGGCTCCCATCGCAAGTTCTGAGGCCCGTTTTGTTCCCTCTCGCAGTACCAGTTTTGCGCGGTCAGTATCCTTCAGCTCGAAGAAGCCGTCTTCGTTTAGAGCTAACTCGACAGCTCTTGAAAACACTTCGACGTCCGGAAGATAGCGTTCAATAGTAGAGTTCTTGGACTTGCGAAGATCTTCGATCTGGTCCTTAAGTGAATTCAGTTCCTTTTCTAAACTCAGTCGCACATCGGCATCGATTGCGATTCCTGTTGGCGGAACCGGACGAACCGAAGCCGCTTGATTGTCAGCGGGACCATCAGCCAACAACGTCGACGTTGATAGTAAGAAGAGAAGGAACAGAAGGAATGGTAGAGTAGTCATGGTGATCGCCTTTGGAGGATTCGCAGGACGGTCTGCTAGCGTATTTATACCACACAAGTCGCAAGACTTGCCCGTGGCGGATGCTGCCAGCATCCGCGTCGATCGCTCGATGATTAACTGGCCTCGCCCGCCGCTACGCGGGTTGAACAAGTTGCAAGACGATAGATTGGGTATGGACGTTCACTGTGGAGACCATCCTACTACATTATTTAGCAGTTTCCCTTAAGAACGCTACAACTGCGGTGAATCCGTGCGTTAGATTTCGATTCGCAAGTGGCGCGAATTCTCCAGCGGCAAAAATGCCGGACAAAGGGAGTCCAGGAAAGAAATGGTCGATTGCTAACGCGTCGTGATTTGGTTGCGAAAACATCCGTTGGCCTCTTCCATTGCAACTGAATAGCAGCCCCGCTTTGTTTTCCATACCGCCGTTGCTCACACGTTGCAAAAGGTTCATCAAGTCGGAGTTTGCTCCCTCAGCGTCCCTAACATGAAATCGAACCGTCTGCCCAACCTGAAAGCGATCGGTTACGACGATCCCGTCTGCTTCCGTATCGACCCCTTGAACGTTACGAATCAAAAAATCGCCATGCGAGAACGTGTCGCTATACTCGGTAATCGCTCGACCAATCAAAAGAGCGTCGATTGCCATATCGCGTTCATGATTTGGAAGCCTTTGAAACAAATCTCTTAGCATTGGCAGTGCAGGTTTTCCGCCGAGTCCGACAATCGTATTACCGTCCAGAGCAGTAATGACCATTGGGTCGCCGATGGGGCGGCATCCTTGGCTTACAATGGTTTGCCAATGCAATTCCGGCGGCAGAACCAATCCTATGGCGCCGCCATGGAAGATTTTGTCGTTGCAAAAAAAGGTGCTGTTGGCTTCCCAACTCTGACTGCTGCAATATCCTCCTAGGACTGGGACAACGTTAGCTCCCCGATCGGGCGCAAGAGTTTCGATCAGCATATCAACGGAAAAGCTGCGAGGGCAAGCCGCCACCAGCATGCCATTGCACTTCTGAGCACGCTCAACGATATCGTTCGTAATTCCGACAACCGTCGGTCCATCGGGAGTCTGCAGGCACTCCATTTGGAAAATCTGTGGAGTCTGTGAAACTTCGCCAACCAACAGGACGCTTGCTGCCGTTTGCCCTTCGATCTCGCGACCTCTCCCAACCAAACTTTCCGCTGAACAACCGAATACCGGGACGCCCGGCGCGAGCTCGTTCAGCTCCGTTCGAATCCTATTTGAATTTTCGCCTACTTTCTCACCGCTAATAAAGAGGAAGAGACAGTTGACAGGACTTCGTAGGTGATCGGACGCATTGCGAAATGCGTTGC
>JANLUJ010000516.1:0-14767 GCA_031363425.1 Pirellula sp. | reverse complement strand
GGCGCTAGCCGATTTCTTGGGCATGGATCGGCTAGCGCCACAAACATGAAGATTATTTCTGAATAGTCTATTTCTCTTGTCACCTTTTCATACGGAAGCGTCACTAGAATTGGTGAGACTGTTATCAACCCAACCAAGTGGCCATCCAAGATGAATACCGAGCTGCAAAACAGATGTGACGAATCGCTTTGGAATCGCGTTCTCATGGATGATGTTAGCGCTTTTGAAGAAGTTGTCGAGCAACACAAGGGCTCGGTGTCCGCGGTTGCATACTGTATCGTTGGGTCGGCGGAGCTTGGTTCGGTACTTGGCTACCGGCCCAACTTGCTTCGACCATGCGTGAGCGTCGTTTAATGGAGGCGGCCGCCGTACGAACATTGATCATGAGTGTCGTACTCACCTTAGCTATTCTCGCCGCCACGCTGTTGCAACGACTCGACAATGGAATGGTTCTATATTTAATCGCGATGTTAATCATCATGATCAGCTTCGCGAGTGCCATCGTCGCGAGTGCGATTCATTTGCAACGACAAATCAAGGCGATATGTGAAAGCAAGGATATTGATAACACTCCGAATCCATCCGCGCTGCGTCGGCGATTCAACGCATATCGATGGGTAGGACGTCGCTACACAACCAGATGGAAACTGCTGGGAATACCTTTGATGGACGTTCAGTTTTCCGATCTGGAATTTGGAGAACCGTCGACAACAAATCGGAAATCCGCGTGGGGTTGGTTTGCATTCGGTGACAACGCAGTTGGGATCATCTTTGCTGCTGGCGGAATCGCGCGTGGGTTGGTCGCGATGGGAGGCATTGCAATAGGTGGCATGGCTTTCGGGGGTTTAGCTGTCGGGGGAATTGGACTAGGGGGCGGATCGATCGCATGCATTGCCATTGGGGGTGGAGCGATTGGGTATGACTCGGCCGGAGGCGCAGCGGTTGCGTGGAACTCAGCTGCAGGTGGGGTCGAGATAGCCAATCATTTTGCCGCAGGGGGATTTGCCATGGCAAACGATATCAAGCTCGACGCGTCGAACATAACGAAACAAGAGTTGGCATCTACCTCGTTGCTCTGGTTGTTGCAATGGTACGTTCAGAATATATGGTACGCCAACGCGATCGTAATTGGCTTTACTTTGCTCGTATGTTTTGCGAGCTTGTTTGCCTACAAAAAAGTGCCGAATCCAGCTGCCAACTAGATCAGTCGTAAAGCCTGAAAGTCAAGACTGAGCCGTCGCCACTTTAGCATTGACAAGATGTGGGATAGGCTTCCAGCCTGTCGTTCCGATAGACAGGCTGGAAGCCTATCCCACATTTTATCGCACGATGCATTAACTTCGGCAGAAAATCGCGATGCCGTTTTCTTCGGCGCATCGAATGGTTTTTTCGCGATTGATGATGATCGTCTTTCCGGCTTCGATTGCGATGGCTTTGCCGCCAGCCTGCGCCATCTTTTCGATCGTTTGTGGTCCGATCGTCGGAAGATCGAATCGCATGTCCTGTTCTGGCTTGGCAACTTTGACTAGCGTAAATCCACCTCGAGGGCAAATCTGTCCCGTCCGAACAATGCATGCGTCGGTACCTTCGATGGCTTCGACTGCCAAGATCGTCCTGTCGCGAACAGTTACGCTTTGTCCAACGTCGAGGCCGCCCATTTGCTTGGCTATCGTCCATCCGAATTCGATATCGTCACGCTCGAAGTTGCTTGGCTTTCGGCGAGTAAGAACCCCTTCTTGAGCAATCAATTGCGTCGCAAACTCGGTCCCTGGTACTGTCATGATTCCACATCGTCCAAACGAAGTTACAACAGCCCCGAGCAGCGAGTTATCGGTCGTGTCTCGGGTCCGCCAAAAGAAATGCGGCAACATTGTTTTCACACATTCCCAATCCGGGAAGTGATCCATCCAGCCCCATCCATGAAAAAGAATTTTATCCTTGAACAGTTTCCCTGACAGGCAAACATGGCCAACGTTGTGTTTGCGAAAAAACCGTTGCATGCCGCCGAGTTTGCAAACGCCAATCCATCGGACATGGCTTGCTAGCGACTCAATTTCTTTGGATGCGTGTCCATGAACGGCCGCGACGACCACTTCATAGCCCTCGTCACGGAGAGCTCGAGCGACTGCCAACGGGTATTCTCCCCATCCGGCAACGATACCTATCGATTTTGCTTTGTTCATTCGGATGTTTTCGCTCGATCCATCAATTGCTCGACTTGCTTGGTCAAATGTTTGACGGTCTTTCGAAGTTCGGGCAATCGATTGATGGATGCGAAGAGGATCGCCTGTTCGTTCCTAGGTATGGCGGGACTTCCGAGCAAGATTTGATCTTCGCCTGTATCGGCAATGACACCTGATTGCGCTCCTACCATCGTTCGCGATCCAATCTTGGTGTGATCTCGCACTCCTACTTGGCCAGCGATTACAACGTAGTCGCCGGTACTAGCGCTACCGGCTATTCCAGCGTGGGCACAGATCAAGTTATGCTTGCCTATGTTGCAATTGTGCGCTATTTGAACGAAGTTATCGATCTTGGTTCCTTCCCCGACGCGCGTCGCTCCATACGTGCCGCGATCGACGCAAGAGTTGGCGCCAATCTCAACGTCGGATTCAATGTGCACCCAACCAATTTGGGCCGTTGAGATGTGTTTTCCATTTTCCATTCGATAACCGAATCCGTGGGCTCCCACCACACAACCCGAATGTAGAATAACGCGATCCTCCAGGATGGTCCCAGGATACAACACCACGCCGGGAAAAAGTTGACAATCGCTGCCGATGCGACACCCCTGCATGATGGTCACGCCGCGATGCAGATGGGTCCCCTGACCGATGTTGCAATCCTCGGCGACGCTGACAAACGCTTCGATGGTTGCTCGATCGCCTATTTGTGCCGATGCCGCCACATGGGCAAGCGAATCGATCCCATGTTTTCGTGTAATAACCACCTGTGGCCGAAAAAGTTGGCAGATCTGCGTAAAAGCCTCATGAGGGTTTTTTACCACGATTTGCGGGATACGAACTTCCGAAAAAGTCTGGTTCGTGACGCAGGCCGAAGCCTGAGATGTTTGCAAACGGGACAAGTTTTTTTCGTGATCCAAGAGCGTAATTTGCCCTTCTAAGACGTCTGCCAAGGGAGCAGCGCCGATAATGACATCATTGCTTGAGCGAGAAAACAACTCGCCATGAACCCGTTTGGCAAGGGTTGGGAGATCTATGGAGGTCATTCGGAATCCTTTCCAAAACGGAGGCAGTCAATGTGGGCAATCTAATA
This sequence comes from Pirellula sp., assembly GCA_031363425.1. GTDB lineage: Bacteria > Planctomycetota > Planctomycetia > Pirellulales > Pirellulaceae > JBKCUI01. The sequence continues at coordinate 11,491 of JANLUJ010000516.1, read as the reverse complement.
AAAACTCCGTGGCGGGAGCAATGTGTCTTTTACGTTTCGAGTTACCAAACGCTTAATTGTGCACTTTGCAGTCGTACCCCACCCCGTTTTGGAACAAGATCGCTATCCTGATAGGCATTGGTCGGCCTAGATCGGCCTGACCCGTGAATTGTTTAACCCTGTTTAAACCCGAGCTATAGTCGCCTGCTTTCAGAGTCAATGGCTTTTCGTCGATCACCAAATCCGCCACTCGTCTAAACCAGCCCATGGAACCATTGCTCCGCGCAATCGATGTGACCAAGACGTACCAAATGGGGACCGTTGCGCATCCAGCTCTGTGCGGAGTTAGCCTCGAAATCCGCAAAGGGGAGTTTGTCGCGATCATTGGCCCGTCTGGCTCCGGCAAGAGCACTCTTTTGCATATGCTTGGTGGCCTCGACCGACCCGATACAGGTGATGTTCATCTTGAAGGGAATTCCATTTCCAACTTGGATGAGAACAGCCAAACGTTGCTCCGCCGACGCCGCATCGGATTTGTTTTTCAGAAGGTCCATTTGTTGCCGATGCTCAAGGCAATCGAAAATGTAATGGTCCCGATGAGGCTTGATGGAATTGATTTGAATGTCTCTCGACCGAAAGCTATCACCGCCTTAAACTCGGTGGGAATGGGAAACAAGCAGGAGAATCGACCGGGGGAGCTTTCCGGCGGTGAGGCGCAACGCGTTGCCATCGCGCGAGCACTTGTCATGTCCCCTGCCATTTTGCTAGCGGACGAACCCACCGGTGCATTGGATTCCGCCAATAGTCAGATTGTTATTGAACTCTTCAGGACATTGGTAAAGGAGCAAAATCAAACGCTGGTTATTGTCACGCACGACCCGACCGTTGCGGCGGCGGCCGATCGTGTAATCAAAATGCGAGACGGACGGATCGTAAACGATTCGCAGAATGAAATTTCCGTGAAGCCGGATGGCAAAGCGACAAGGAAAGGGACTTAGTCCTATGCTACTTGTCCTTTGGCAGCACTGGCTACAGCGGCCCACTCGGTTCTTTTTCACCTTGTTGAGCCTGGTCCTTTCGACCGCGACCCTGGTTGGAATTATTGTTGCATCGCACAATGCACGGTCCTCGTTTCGAGAGCTGAGCAGTGCCGTTCAAGGGTTGCCTTCGCTCGATATCGCCAATGCCCAAGGTGGTCGCTTTGAGTTGTCAGTTCTCGACTCGCCCACTTTTCAGCGCGACACGCGGGCCGCGATGCCAACGTTGATTCGAGGTTCGATGATTCGGTTCAAGGATCAGAAGGCCCGAGGGTTGGTGATCGGAATACCAATGACCGAAGCCGATTTGTCTTTGCGACCCTTTTTGCAAAAGAACTTCGAACTGGACGATAGCCAATGGCCGGGTCCCGACGAATGTTTGGTGTCGGCCTTGATTGCATCGCAACTGAGGGTTGAAACGGGTGATTCGATTCAATGTTTGTTTAGACGCGGTTTCAAAAAGTTGGTTGTCAAGAAGATCGTACCGGCCAATATCTGGAATCGGATCTCAAGCGAACATGGCATCGTTGTCGATCTGGAATGGCTTCAGAATGCGACGGCACTTCCAGGTCAAATAGATCGATATCGGCTGTTTTTAAAAAACGATAGTGAACAGGAAAAGACACGAATACTGGCGAGTCTTGGCGATCATGTTCCTGAGAATCTGATATTAAAGGAACGCACGAATACCGTCGGCCTTGCAGACGATTTGCTGAAGTCGACTGAACTGGGCTTGTCCTTTGCGAGCGCCTTGGCCGTCGCCATGGCCGCGTATATTTTGCTCAACACAACCCGAATGAATCTTGCCGAACGGCGCCCCTACTTTGCTATCCTGAGATGTTTGGGCGCAACGACTCAACAGGTAATTCGAGCAGTCTTAGTCGAGGCGATTGCAGTCAGCCTTGTGGGTGTCGTTTTTGGTTTGGCTGCAGGTTTGGGACTTGGATTGGTAATGAGACGTGTGTTGTCCGGCGTTTTGCAGTCTCCGCCGGGCCAATTTACGGTGCCATGGGTTGCTTTGATTGTCATCTCCATCTTCATTCCTTGCTTGACCCTATTCGTAGTATGGTTTGCTCAGAAGCAGCAGGAGGCTGTCTCGCCACTCGAAAGTTTTCGAGAGCCGACGATCGTTGAGAACACTCGGCTACCATGGGGATCGATTCGCAATGGTTTCATACTTTGGCTTGGTTCTCTGTTCGGTCTGTATTTAGTACGCATTGAATGGTTACCGGCTGAATGGGGTGTGGGTATAGGGCTGGTGTCTTTGCTCGCGTACTTGCTGTGGATACCGACAGGGCTCATACCGCTAATCTGGATCATCGATCGATTTGCGGTTCTCCGAAGTGGTTTTCCGATCGAAGTTGCCAAATATCAGTTGATTCGAAGGCCGGAACGGACCTCCCTCAACGCTGGCTTTTTGGTGATCTCGCTTTGCGGTGCAGTTGGTTTAGGCCAATCGTTGATGAGCAATACGGCCGAGATCAAACGTTGGTATTATCGAACACTTCCAGGCGATTTGTTTTTGATTGGTACTCAAACACCGTCGCTTTTAATCGACTCTGAAGACCCACTTCGGGAATTGATAGAGCAGTTGCCGGGCGTGCAATGGTCGAATGCGATACGATTTGTCTGGTGCCAGGTAGACCAGAAGACGGTGATGTGCGTTGTACGCGAATTCCCTGATGCTGCTCCATTTCCAACTGAGCCAAAAGGAATGTCCACGGAGGATGCTCGCAAGTTGGTCGATGGCGATCAAGTCATGGTTGGCTCAATACTTGCCAAGAAACTCGGGAAGCGGGCCGGTGACGCATTGACCATCACCGTCAATGGTCGGGCCTTTCCAACCACCGTAGGTGCGGTGAACGCCAATTTCGCAAATGGTGGCATGTCTCTCATCATCAAACGTTCCACGGCTCAACGATTTTTTGAGGTGACTGGTTTTGACTGGTATGCGATATCCGTGGTGCCAGACCAAATAGATTTTGCCGAAAAGAACCTAGAGTCTGTCAAAGAACAATACGGTTTTGAAATGCGTCGAGGTAGCGAGATGCGGCAAGGGGTAGAGCAAGCCATTTCGGGTGTGACGGCTGGAATTTGGTGCGTGGTTTTCATTTCCTTTATTACAGGTGGTTTTGGTATTGCCACGACGTTGGCCATGAACATGCTCGAGCAAGCCAGAGATTTTTCCTTGCTCCGAATCGTGGGCGCTAGCCGAGCACAGTTGATGCTAACGGTCTTGGTACAAGCATGGTTGCTCGGAGTGATCGGGGTCGTGTTCGGTATGTTTGGAGGGATAACGACTGTGCTTGTTATTTACGGATGCAGTGAAGCTCTGTTAGGCTACACCCCAGAGTTTGAGTGGAATTTTTTACTGATGGCAGGTTCCGCATTGGGCACGCTGGTGATCGTCACCATTGCGGCTTGGTTGCCGGCCTGGAACGCTTCAAAAATTAATCCTATAGAGCACCTAACCTATGAATAAAAACGATTCACAATGTCGATGGATCGGGTACAGATCTTGGCTCTTTGTGGTCTGCGTTTTGTATGCCAATGGGCTTGTGAACGCTCAGGATTTTCTAGGCAAATCGAGTTTGGTAGAGGTTCTTCCTGAAACAACTCAGCTTGTGTTCACGTCGCAAAACGTGCAAACGAGTTACATGGCCCTTGAACGATCCGACGTTTGCAAGCAATTTGGGGGCCCGCTTTGGAATTCCGTAATTGCCAAACAAAAGGCAGCAAAAATTGGCTCACTGCTCCATCCACGACCGTGGCTCGGATTGGATTGGAAAGACATCAGCTCCATCGATCAAGCCGGTGCGGTTGCAGCTTTCTTGGACAGCAATGGAGAAACAGCCATGGTCTTCCTGGCAAAACTTGGCCCCGATGCGGAGAAGCACCCCATAGTGCAAAAATGGATCGCAAACCAGGGAGGAATGGCTCAGTTCCAACCTCCAACTGCAATTGGGCAGTCGAAAGTCCTGGTGCTAAGAAGCGATGGAAAAACAGACGTACCTGCCTGTATTGCGTTCGGAACCCAATGGACATGCATTTCGTCATCGGCGAAGGCTGTGCAACAGTGGCTCAGTTCAAGAACGTTGAACAGCATGATAGCCATAGCCGCTTCTGGATCGGTCCAAAACGTCTTCGCAACGGATAAATGGGTGAATGGAGAAACAAGATTTTGGTTGTCTCCATGGGCAATCCTCAGTGGCTATTCCAAGAAAGATCCCAAGCTCTTCCGTTCGGCCAAATTGTTTGGGCTTGAAGGGCTGCGGAGTATCAGCGGCACGGTGTTGCCGCCATCACCAGCCGACAATTCCTGGACGGTAAACTACTTGCAGCAGCTTTCGACTCCTCCCACTAAGGGACTTGCAATGCTCAGTTTCAAAACGGGGCAAATGGTCGATCCCCCCAAAATTCTAAGCGATTTCATGGACCAGGTTTCCATCTCGTATCTCGATATGAAGCCCTGGTTTCAGGGAGTAAGCCATGCAGCAGATCAAATGATCGACGAGGAGACACCCGGAAACTTTGCTGACCTCATCGATAGTATCCTGACGGACCCTGAAGGACCAAAAATCGATGTCCGCAAGGAACTCATATATCCATCAGGCCCACTGATGTTTCAATTTGGCGTAACGAGCCCCGACAAGAAGTTCGCCGGACAATTTCAGCACAATCAAGTTTGGGTATGCAAGCTTCAAGACGCGAAAAAAGGTGTAGATACCGTCAACAAACTTTTCACCAACGACAAGGATATCAAATCAGAATCGATCGGGCCGTATCGGGTATGGAGTACCACGAACGACGAATCGCTCTTTGTTGCCGTCAGCAAAGGGGAAACCCAGGCCGTCTCAATCGCCGCCATCGATAGCAACTATATTTATCTTTCCACCGATACGACATGGCTTAAGGGGCTTCTTTCGGGAACGGGTGCAACACCAATAGCAAAGCGAAAGTCACCTGCGCTTTGGAACTCCCATCTGCAAAAGATGAAGCCACCATCCTTCTCTTTGCGGCAAGCTATCGATTTAGGATCGTGGTTTGAACGCAGCTGGAATCGACTTCCAGAGCCCACTCACAAAGAGTTCAGCTCCGTAGACCTACCGTCATTTTGTTTGACGAACGTCTTAATTCCGGCGTGCACGTCGGCGGATATTCCAAAGTGGAACCAGGTTCAGTCGATCTTTGGAATCCTAACGCAGACAGCGATTCAAAACGAACTGGGCATCGAAGGTCAAATCAAGTTGTATGCAAACCCTTAGCCGCAGGGCTAGAGTGCGTCAGCAATGGATTCGAGGTCTTCGGCTTGCATTTCTTGGGCCGCACTTTGAATCCGAGCACCGGCTTTGCTGAGAGCTGCGATCACAAGGATCCTTAACACGTTGGCCAGGGGACTAGTTGTGCCTTGCTCGAGGGCCCGTCGCACCAGTCGATGATGATTATTGAGGATGATCTCATTCTTGCCTGCAGGGCTGCGTTGAAAGTGCTGGTCGATTAGGCGTTGAAAGCCCCGAGGCAATTCGCCATTTTCTCGCAACTCATCGAACGTTTTTGAAAGTTCATACCTTTCGTTGACAAAGGCCATTACCGGCTGGTTGTTCGAGGTTGACGCGATAAAGATGTTGGAATCCAAGGACTCAAAGAAGCTCTGCCATTCCGCAGTTGCATCGATTCTTTCATCCAAGCCCAAAATCGACTCACAAAAATTCTCCGAAGACGGACTAGCTGCTCTCAAGTCAACTTGCTCGAGTGTGATTTCACCCAGCATGGCGGCTAATAAGGTTTCCTCAAAACTTCGGAGCGTGTGGATACAAGGAGTTGATCCGTTGGCGAAGAAATCATTCAGCCAAGCTTCCTGACGTCGATCCGCGTTGTACCAGACAACGAAGTCTGCTTCCTCTTCGACAAGTGCATCAGCCCGACTTCGGCTCAGGATTTGTTCGACGGTGAGTTCGCCATGTGAAGTAATGAATTTGTAGGTCGATTGCAAAAGCACGCGAAGCTTTTCGTCATGAATTGCCATACCCGCAAATGTATAGCGATGCCAATGCAGAATCGACTGCCATCGATGAGGGTGGTTTCGCGTCAATTCATCAAAGTGAACATAAATCTCGTCGGAAATCGAATCGCAAACGGAGTCGAAAATCGCGTCGCGGACAAGGTCTTCGCGGTTTGAAGTCGGCGAGCAATTCGGGAGCTCAAGGACGCCGCGGAGGAACGGTGCCCAAACCGGTACTAATTCTCGAATGTGGCGCGAGATTACCATCCGCCGGACGCTGACAGCAATCGTAGCATCGTCTGCAAAACCGGGCGTGCGTTGAGGCGAAACGTAAAGCGCTCCCTTGATTGCGACAGGCGCCTCTACGGCGATAAGGATGACGTCAAGCGGAGTCTCGCCAAAGTACGAGGCGATTTGTTCCTCGACTGCGTCGTTGTCTGGTGTCGGTTCGAGCCAGGAAGCTTGTATCAAATTGGATCGCGCCCCGGAATGATTGACGTGAATCGGGATCGGAAGGAAGTCTGCATATTGCTTGATGCCAGACTCAAGCAGTTCCGCGTCGTCCGCAAAGATTGCGTAATTGGGCTTCAGAAATAGAGTGACGGAGGTTCCAACCGAAGTACGATCGGACTTGGAAAGCTCGATGTCGGTACCAGCGCCCGCTTGCCAACGCACCGCTTCTTCTCCTTCGAATCGAAGGCTCTCAACTACGATCTTGTCTGCCAGCATGAAAGCAGAGAAAAGTCCGATCCCAAACTGTCCAATCAGGTTGCTACCGTCGCGCTTATTAGAATGCATCGAGATATCGAATGCGTCTGTCGCGCCCTTTTTTATTAGCCCGGTAATGCCGATACCGAGCGTCCCCAAGTAATCTTCAGCTTCCCTTGAGGAAAGGCCGATCCCATCGTCGATAAACGTGAGAGTACGGGCCGTCGCATCTTGCAGCACATCGATGCGACCATGGTATGACAAGTCGCGTGCGCGTCGCCTCATGATGGCGTCGTGGGCGTTTTGCAAAAGCTCACGGACGGGAGTGTTTGGATGACTATAGAGCGACGTACCCATAATCTCGATAACGCCAGCTATATCGACTTTGAATGGAATGCGTTTAGCCTTGAGCGGCAAAGGGTACTCCGATTCCATTACGACTTTCCTGTGACCTTGTCCAATACCTCTTCCGTAACATAAATCGGAAGAGGCGGCTGAAAGGTCACTGCAACGGCAATGGCATCGGATGGCCGCGAATCGATTTCGATGATCTCTTCGCCTCGCTTTAGTCGCAAATGCGCAAAGTACGTTTGGTCCTGTAGATCGGAAATAACGACGCTTTCTATTTGAGCACCCAAAGCCTCAGCAATGTTGACAATCAAGTCATGCGTGAGTGGTCTCGGTGGTGTGGCTTTGGCCTTAACGCGCCGGTCGATGCTGGTCGCTTCGAAAATCCCAATGAGGATTGGAAACTGCCGTTCGCCCTCGATCTCTTTCAAATAGATGACTTGATTGTCGCTGATCTCGCTGATGATAATGCGAGCGAGTAGCATTGGGACCGGTGGAGACATGATGGACAAGTCGAATGGCAATTTGGATAAAGCACGATTACGAAGAGTTACTCTAAGTATACACAATCGTGCGTGGCGTGTAATGATTGCAGAACTATCTGCGAGATGGTTGCCACTGATTGGCAAACTGCTCAGGTTTGTACATGGGTAGATATCGGTAGTAGACCTCCAAACACATGCATGCGACGGCCGTTGAATAGACTCGACCTCCGTATCCACCCCAGAGGCAAGTTGGATTCCATGAACCCTGCGATGTTCCTCGGGGGATTTGCGTCGAGCAAAGTTGTTGTTTCAATGCATCGTTCCACTGATTCCAATGATCGTCGATGGATTTACTTTCGAGGGTATTTGAACGAGTTGACGCGTTGGTGTCGCCTCGTAACTGATACATTGCAAGTGTGGCATAGTACCAATAGTATAAGTTTTCTTCGCTTCGTCCAGGCAAATTCCTCAGCAGCATGCTTTGGCCTTCTTCGGCTGCCTGTGGTGATAGCGGATAGCCAAGCAGTAGTCGAGAAGCCATTGCTTCGGCAGTCATGGCTGGTGTCGCCTGCTCGGGCGGTGGCATTTGCCCAGACCGAGGACGATAGACTGCCAGTCCACCATGTCTGCCAGTACTGACCGAATCCAAGAACCTTTGCATGAGAAGCTTTGATAGAGGTGGGAGGTAAAACGATCGGTGGTTCGATGCGCTATTGAGCAACATGGCTTGCCAGCCGAACTGACTGAGGTCCCCTGGGTCTTCGGTCGGAAATTCGTATCGCCAACCTCCTGTTCGCGGATTCATCGCGTTCAGGCTGTATTGGCATGCACTCTGAATGGTTGGTAACAAGGCGGGGTCGCCAGTCATTCCATACGCCTCGGTGAGAGCTAGTGCTGCCATCCCATGACTGTACATGCGAGCAAACCGGACCGTAGGCTCACGCCCAATTTGTTCTCGACCTGAAAGATCGCCCGAAGGAAGTTGTTGTGCAATCAAATAACGCAGCCCACTCCCAACATTTTCTTTGTATTGTCCATCGAGGTGCGTATGCCCAGCTCCAAGAAACGCCAACAGAGAAAGTCCTGTCATCGCCGTATTGGCTTTAAGGCCCGCATTGTGGCGATATTCTCCGTCGGTTCGGTTGGAAGCCGCCAATGCTTCTCGTCCCGCGCCATGCTCCGCAGCATTCCATCCCCCAAGTGGACCTTGCGCCCGAGCTAGCCAAGTCAAGGCTTGCTCCACCGCAACTTCGGTGTTCACGTCCCCTCCGTTTTGCGAGGCGAACTGGAGACGCTGTGGAGACATACGCATTTGGTAGTTGACCGGTACCGGCTGTTGATCAACGCGACGTTTCGGTGGGCTAGCGGGTGGCGGAGTCGAACTTGGGGGAGTCGAACTTGGGGGTGGCGAAGGCGTGGCTTGAATCGGAAACGCAGCAAGTTGTGTTATCTGCTCTTCGGAATCGATCGGAGGTAGTTCCGGCTCGCGACTTTCGTTTTTTATTTCTGGCATGCGCTGGACCGAAGCTGTGAGTAGCTCCGGAACCTTGGGCGCATCATAAACCGGCAGCTTGTCTGGGTTGGTTTCCAAGTCCGCGTTTCGTTTTAGCGGAGCTTCCCACGGCGCTGGTGCGGGTGCAACTTCCTCAGTCTTGCGATTGTGTGCCGAATTGTCTTCCGGACTTGACACTTCGGGTGGTGTCGTCTCTTCAATCATCATTGGAACGGACATCGCGAAACTTTCGGATCGCACTCCACCTTGATTGCCTCCGCCAAAGCCGGGGGTGACTATCCGAGTTCCGTAGGCATACATCAAGAGCCAAACATGTGCCAGGAAAGCCAACGCGATGCATTTGGTTAGCGATTTGGTCTGCCCCCATTTTGTCCATGAAGCAATCAGCAACGAGATCGCTACGATGGCCAAGAGCGTCCCGAGCACGATTGCCCAAACGCGACCACTGCCCATATCTCCAATAGAAGCGAAGGTTGCAATGGTTGGATGAGTCATGATGGCTTAACGAGTCACCCCTGGCATCCGAACGGAAGTGGCAGAAACGCCAGCTATTTTTGCACCGGATCGCTTAATGGCGTTATGCGCGTTGGCTATGGCTTTCCAGGGAGCATTCTCATCGGGTTTCATCTGGACCGTTGTGCCCGGATAATTGCTGACTGCTTGCGCGAGCAGACTAGATAGTTGCTCCGGCGTCACACGTTGGCTTTCGTACTGAATGCTACCATCTGCAGTGAGGTAGACCGCTTTACTGGATGGACCAGGCAACATGGACCCCTCCGGTGCGACCTTGGCTAAATGGATCTGGATATTGGACTCGTCTTCGGTGAAACGAGTTCCCACCATGAAGAAGATGATCAACAAGAACAGCACATCAATCATGCTAGTGAGATTGATTGTCGGCAGTTCTACTTGGTTGAGCTTGAGTGGCATTGGATTTTCTCAAGTCGCAATCAGGTTAGGTGATGTTGGCCGATCGCGACGCGATCGAAACGCTACGCAGCTTTTCGGGAACGTGAACGATTTCTTGAGGTATCGTTTTCTTGCAGCCCCTCAGCGCTGACAACTTCGACCAATCGCTGAGCATGACTATCCATTTCCAGAATTAATTTGTCCGTTAGTCCAAGGAAAAACATGTACAAAAGATAGGCGGGAATAGCGACGAGCAAACCAGCCGCCGTGGTCAACAACGCTTGGCTAATTCCGCCTGCCAGCAAATCGGGACGACCCATCGCCTGGGCACTTGAGATATCGTTGAACGCTTGGATCATGCCCAGGACGGTGCCTAGCAATCCGAGCAAAGGTGAAACATTGCTAATTGCATTCAGCAATCGCATGTTGCGCCGAAGTAGATTGCTTTCGCGTTCGCCCGCATCGAGAACGGCCTGTTCTACTTCGACGGCTGGGCGACCGTATTTCTTGACCGCCGCGGAGAGGATCGTGGCTATAGGGCTCGGATTGCGTTCGCAAAGTTCCAACGCTTCTTCGCGATCGATCTGCTGTTGCTGGAGCTGTTCGATGAGACGTTTGACAAACGGCCTTGGGATAACTCGACCGCGCCTCAGGTGAATGAGGCGTTCAAAGGTAAAAACCGTTAGTACGAAGGAGCAAAGTGCAATTGGATACATCATCCAACCGCCATCGTGAAATATCTGCAGCAAATTGCGTACTGGAATTTTCGCTTCTTTGATTCCGCTTGATCCCTCGTTGCTCTGCCCGTTGCTCAAACTGTTCGGTAGAGTCGGACCAGAATTGGCGGCCAACCGGGTTGGTGGCTGACCTCCCCCGGGTATTAGCTGGCCTTGAGGCATGCTCCCATTTTGTTGAGGCACAAAACGGTTTTGAAGTTGGCCGAATAGACTGCTCGGCGCCACCGCCAGGAACAATACCAAAGCCAAGGCGGACGTTTTCCACCGGTGGATTGGTCGATTTGCGATGGTCGCGCACTTCGTCATCGCTTGGTTCCTGAAAGTTCTTTTGCTTGTTGATTTGCGACGGAAATTGATGGAATTATGTTCAATCGTTGTTTGGCGGTCAGAACAAAGGGACTATTGCTGAATTGTCTAATAATGGTCTCATAGGCTTCCCTCGCACCCTGCAGGTCGTCTGCGGCTTCGCAGCATTTAGCGATTTGCAATAGGGCTGCGGAACTCCAGTATTCCTGATTCGGTATTTTCAATACTTCGCGATAGGCTACCAAGGCATCTGTGTACTTGTGTTGCATCAGATAGGTCTCGCCCTTCATCCAGTTTCCGCGGGCAACGAGTTCGTCCGGTGTCGAGTTTGCTCGTTGCGTTAGGGAACTCAGGACTTGTCGCGCAGCATCGAAGTCGGCTTTGGAGACAAGACATCTCGCTAAAAGGTAATCGACTTCACAGGAGCGGTTACATTTGGGAAAATCGTTGCGAATTCGCAAAACCAA
>JANLUJ010000509.1:0-1708 GCA_031363425.1 Pirellula sp. | reverse complement strand
TGGTTCAACCGGATCATGTAGCAGCACGCAGCGGCCCTAGTCGAGTATTTCTTCCCGCTGCGAGAGATAGCCTGCGGGCTCAGTGTTCGATGCCGTGGCAGTAGCTAATGCAGATGAATTCGAGTCGATCATCATTCGAGCCTCCTGGCGATGGTGATCCATCGCACGATTGCGACAAGTTTTGAAAAGCCAAGCATCGACATGTCCCTCGACATGCGATCGGCCTTCACGGCACAATCTCAAAAAGCTCTCCTGAACACAGTCCCGAGCAACATCTACATTTCCACCTAACAACCGCATGGCATAGGCAATCAACGGACGCTCCAACCTTTCGAAGGTAGCCTCCAGCCACTTTCGATGGTCGTCGCCGTTTTGATGGGGATCGAGATCGATCCTCTCGGGCGGTGCCGGATGCATCATGTTGGAATGGCAATAATAGTCATGGTCTCAAGGCTCGATAACAGGAAACTGAGTCGTGCTATGAAGGTAGACGTTGGCGGAAGAAGTCTATTAGGGGAAATTTTGAGATTTTCCGATTAACTCCGAGCTGCAGGCGACGAAGTCCGTCTCCCTCGCGAATCAAATATGCACTATCGCATTCGAATGCGATAGTGCATAGGGTCCTTTGCTTGGGGGTAAACAATCGCACGCGGCTGCGCCGGTTAAACATGTCACTTCAGGACAAACAGCAGATCGCCGGTTTCGACTTGGCTGCCCGATTGGACAAGCAGTTGGGCGATCTCGCCATCCCGATCCGCATTGATAACCGTCTCCATCTTCATCGCCTCCAATGCCAAGAGCTTTTGCCCCTTAGTTACCTTCGCTCCTTGTGCTACCGCAACTCCGATCACCATGCCTGGCATTCCGGCTGCCACATGCGTTGGATCCGCCGCATCAGCTTTGACTCGCGTTGCAGCCTTCGATTCGATCGACTTGTCGACGACTTCCACTTCGCGCGGTTGACCATTGAGCTCAAAGAAAACGGTTCGCGTACCATTCGGGCGGGCTTCCCCGATCGCTAAAAACCTGATGATCAATCGTTTGCCCGCTTCTATATCGACCGAGAATTCCTCGCCAATCGATGGCCCAAAGAAGAACGCCGATGTCGGAATCAATGATACATCGCCAAAGCTACGAACATGAGCAACGTACTCATCGTAAACTTTAGGGTAGAGCGCACTGGTGACCATCTCGCGCATCGTGGCTGCTCGCCCAAGTTTTGGCTTCAATTGCACTCCAATAGCCTCAAAATCAACGGGTGGCAAAGTCTCTCCAGGACGTTGCAACACCTCCGGATTGTTCTTTAAGATGGCCTTCTTTACTTGGGCTGGGAAACCACCGGGCGGTTGGCCCATCATACCGCCAACCAAGTCAAGAACCGAACCGGGATAATCGATCTCGCGTGTGCCCGACACAACATCTTCGGCCGTCAAACGATTGGCTACCATAAACAAAGCTAGATCCCCAACCGCCTTGCTGGTCGGTGTGACTTTGACAATATCGCCAAGCAACTGGTTTGCGTCAGCGTAACGTTTGCATACATCCGACCATTGTTCCGACAACCCAAGGGCCTTGGCTTGTTGGTACAAATTGGTGTATTGTCCGCCAGGCATTTCGTGTTGGTACAAATCACCGCCGGCAACCAAAGACTCGCTTTCGAAGGGAGCGTAGAACTGCCTAGCAGCCTTCCAGTATTCTGACAATTCTG
>JANLUJ010000488.1:0-3446 GCA_031363425.1 Pirellula sp. | reverse complement strand
CGCTATGCCATCGACGCGAGCAAGATTCATAGCGAACTAAGTTGGAAGCCTAAGGTTGTTTTCGAGGAAGGACTGCGACAAACCGTTAAGTGGTATCTTTCAGAAAAAACCTGGGTGCAGCGAGTCAGTAGTGGCGATTATCGACGTCAACGATTGGGCGTTGCCAGCGGCAACTAGTAACCAAGAACCAAGAACCAAGAACGAAGAACTGTCTTACCAATGACTCAAACAACGACTAAAGGGATCATTCTGGCGGGTGGATCTGGGACTCGTCTCCATCCTTTGACTTTGGCAACTAGCAAGCAGCTGCTGCCGGTCTATGACAAGCCGATGATATACTATCCGCTTTCATGCTTGATGTTGGCTGGGATTCGGGATGTATTGGTGATCTCGACTCCGCATGACTTGCCGCAGTTCGAGCGATTGCTTAAAGATGGAAGTCAATGGGGAATGAGGTTCTCCTATGCGGCTCAACCGCGACCCGAGGGCTTGGCACAAGCTTTCGTGATTGGTCGGGATTTCGTGGGTACTGACAGTGTAGCACTAGTGCTAGGCGATAACATTTTTTATGGACAGGGCTTTCAAAAACTGTTGCAGCAAGCATCCTCGCAACAGAAAGGGGCGACGATCTTTGGTTATCAAGTGCGCGACCCACATCGCTATGGAGTCGTCGAGTTTGATGCCGAAGGGCGAGTCGTTTCGCTTGAGGAAAAGCCCAAGCAGCCGAAATCGAACTACGCGATTCCAGGCCTTTATTTTTATGACAATCAAGTGTTGGACATCGCAGCCAACCTAAAGCCTTCGCCGCGTGGTGAACTGGAAATTACGGATGTGAACCGAGTGTATCTAGAGCGCGGCGAGCTCAACGTGCTTTTGTTCTCGCGAGGCTTTGCATGGTTGGATGCAGGGACTCACGAATCGCTGCTGGAATCGGGTGAGTTTGTGGCTGCGGTTGAGAAACGGCAGGGCTTGAAGATATCCTGTCCTGAAGAGATCGCCTTTCGAAAAGGCTTCATTACCGCAGGGCAACTCGAGCTGCTTTCCAAGCAGTTCGGCGGTGACTATGCGACCTATTTGAGAGAACTGTTGCGATAATGTCCTCGGTCGAAGTGATCATCGTCAACTACCGATCGGCGCAACTTGCGATCGAGTGTTTAGAATCGCTTGATGCGATTCGGAACGAGGTCGATCGATTTCACGTTTCGCTAGTAGAGAACTGTTCGCCAGATGATTCGCTCGAGCGATTGCGGAGTGTGATAGTTGAACGAGGTTGGCACGAATGGGTCGAGATCATTCCATCGGAACGGAACGGCGGCTTCGCTTATGGCAATAATTTTGCGTTAAGAAAAGTGCTTCAGGGAGCGACGAAGCCAGACTTTTTTTGGCTGCTAAATCCAGATACGCGTGTGCATTCAGGAGCATTGCGTTCGCTTGTGTGTTTCTTGGATACGAATCAGGAGGTGGGAATTGTTGGCAGTCATCTGGTGTGGCCAAACGGAGAGTATCCAACATCGGTTTTCCGGTTTTTTTCACTGCTAGGTGAATTGGAGCGAGGCGTTTCCTTTGGACCTGTTTCACGCCTGTTGGATCGCTTTCGATTGGTTCCCGACAAGCCGCAAGAGGATGCGTTAGCGGACTGGGTACCAGGTGCGTCGATGTTGATTCGAACTTCCACTTTTGAAGCGATTGGATTGTTGGATGAATCCTACTTCATGTACTTTGAGGAAACGGATTTTTGTCTTAGGGCACGGCGAGCAGGCATACGTTGTGGATTTGCAACAGGCAGTCGTGTGGTCCATTTGGAGGGCCAGAGTTCCGGAATTAGGCAGGAAAAGGAACAAAGAGCTAAGCGATTGCCACAATACTGGTTTGACTCCAGGCAAAGATATTTTCGAAAGAATTACGGAAGGGGTTATGCGTTAGCAATAGATCTGATTTGGAGCATAGGATATGTCTCGAAAAGGATGCTGCAAACCATCCGTTTCAAACCCAATCACGATCCACCAGGTTTGTTGCGCGAAACGTTGGCATCGACATTTCGGTCGCTGCCGAAATGAGTGTAGAACAGTTGTCCCAACTGTTCGCGCCCTGCGTCGCGAGCTCCTGGTTGTTTCATGGAACGGAAGGCTCTGCTTCGAATCACGGCGGGGACCGCCGTGCCACACTTTTTTTGATACACTTGTATACCTTGAGGTTCCTATTGAAGTTGTTTCATTCAGAAAGAAACGTATGAGCGATTGGCTTGAGTTGGGAAGTGAGGCTCCGGCATTTGCATTGATGTCCGATTCGGGTAAGAAAGTAAAACTAAGCGATTTCAAAGGCCAGCCTGTTGTTCTTTATTTCTATCCCAAAGATGATACTCCAGGGTGCACCAAGGAAGCGTGCGCGTTTCGCGATGCGAGCCAACAACTCAAAGATCTAGGGGCAGTCGTGCTCGGGGTGAGTCCCGATGACGTTGCCTCTCATGCCAAATTTCGAGATAAGTACTCGTTGAACTTCCCTTTGCTTGCAGATCCTGATCATAGCCTCGCGGAAGCTTATGGGGCGTGGCGCGAAAAGAATATGTATGGCAAAAAGAGTATGGGTGTCCAACGTAGTACCTACCTTATCGATGCCAGTGGAAAGATCGCAAAGGTTTGGAAGAAAGTAAGCGTCGATGGTCATGATGCGGCTGTGATTGAGGCGTTGCGAAGCCCTCACCCCCCGACCCCCTCTCCCGAAAGGAGAGGGGGAGATTAGAACCTTTCCCCTGCTTACCAAAGGAGAGGGGGATTAGAACCCTTCCCCTCTTTGTTAGCCAAGAAGCCCGAACCCTGCCGCAGGACAAGCCTGCTGGATTCCCAAATACAGCCGGCTTGCCCTGCGGATTCCTTCTGTTTACAGGCTACATTAATCATTTATGAACTCCCCTATCCAACTTGCAATTCATGGTGCCTCGGGTCGTAATGGAAAACGACTTATCGCGCTCGGTAGTGTCGATCCAGCCATAAAGATCACGGCTGCTATCGTGCGGGCTTCCTCGAAGCACATCGGCGAAGATGCCGGAACGCTTGCAGGAGTGTCTGCGATTGGTGTGCATGTTACTAGCAACTGGCCGACCAATATCGATGCCGTCATCGATTTTTCGTCGCCCGAAGGGTGCATGAGCGCACTGGAGCATTGCGTAGATAGGAAGATACCGATTGTGATTGCATCGACCGGACTCTCGCCGAAGCAAATCGAATCGATAACCAACGCCGCCAATACCATTCCAATTTGCTATGCTCCAAATATGAGCGTTGCGGTTAATTTAACGATGAAGCTGGTGGAGCAAGCAGCTAGAGCACTCAAAGATGTACCGGGCGGGGCTGATATTGAAATCATCGAGCGACACCATCGTTTCAAGGAAGATAGCCCAAGCGGGACTGCACTCAAGTTTGGGCAAATCGTTGCCAAGGAAATGGATA
>JANLUJ010000443.1:0-1523 GCA_031363425.1 Pirellula sp. | reverse complement strand
GAACTAACGAAAAGTGCATGGTAATGTACAATCCCAAAACTCCGACTATCAATCCTAACGCAAAACTGCTAGCTCGATTCATCCGCTTGTACTCCATTTTCCGGGTGGGCTGTTTCGGGCAGTGTTTACCCGTTTTCGATGGTTGATGTCCAGATCAACGATGGGTCCTTTGGTTCGGCCAAGGGCCGAGATGTTTTCACGAAAGTTGTATCCATGCCAAAACAAGCGATTTCGCAGACACCCAACTCCATGCAGTGGGACTGGAATCTTCCTAAGTTGTTTCTTCAACGGTGCCGCGAAAAAGGGGCGCGCATCAAGATATCGGATTCGACCGGCGCCCAACTGAGCGGTCACGATTTGCTTATTCGCACCCTTGTTCTACGACGCATCTTCAATCGCGCCGTATTGAAGCGGGACGAAAAATTTGTTGGCGTTTTGTTGCCGCCAACCGTTCCCGGTGCGATCGCAAATTTCGCGCTGAGTCTATCTGGCCGAGTTGCCGTGAACCTCAATTACACGGTGAGCAATGCGATTGTCAACAATTGCATTGAGCAGGCTGGCATTCGCAACATCCTCACCAGCCGCAAAGTGATGGAAAAATTTGACATTCAGCCGTCGGCGAATTTGATCTACATCGAGGACATGAAAGAACATGCGACTGTCGGCGACAAGCTAGCTTGTTCTCTCGCTGCAAAATGGTTACCGCTATCGATCGTTGCACATCAACTCGGTCTGAATCGACTAACTGCCGAAGACCTGCTCACGATAATCTTCACATCGGGTTCGACTGGCAATCCTAAAGGCGTGCCATTGTCCATGATGAACGTCGCGTCGAATGTTCAGGGTTTCGATCAAGTCATACGTGTTTTGGATAGCGACAACTTTCTCGGAGTGCTCCCTTTCTTTCACTCGTTTGGCTTTACCGTTTGTTTGTGGGGAGCCATGACCCTGCCATCCTCGGGTTGCTACCATTTCAATCCTCTCGATGCGCGTCAGATAGGTAAGCTGGCACAACATAATAAGACAACCGTCGTGCTCGCGACCCCCACTTTCTTGCGCACCTACTTGCGTCGCGTCGAGCCCGAGCAATTCAAATCGGTGGAGATTGTAGTTGTCGGTGCAGAGAAGATGCCTATTGCTTTGGCGGATGCATTTGCCGAAAAGTTTGGCGTTCGCCCGATTGAAGGCTACGGCACGACCGAGTTGAGTCCGGTGGCGGCGGTGAATTTGCCGGAGTCGCGTGCGACCACTCCGGACAAAAAAGCTGGTTTGCGCGAAGGCTCGGTAGGCAAGCCGCTGCCTGGAGTATCCGCTCGAGTTGTTTCGTTGGAGGATGGATCAATGCTCGAAACAAATGTGCCAGGAATGATACAGGTATCGGGCCCCAATGTGATGACCGGTTACTTGCATCAGCCCGAGCTGACGGCCAAAGTCCTAAAGGATTCATGGTACGAAACCGGCGATATTGGCTACATTGATGACGATGGATTCGTGTTCATTACAGGGCGTCAAAGTCGGTTTTC
>JANLUJ010000414.1:0-5073 GCA_031363425.1 Pirellula sp. | reverse complement strand
AAGAGCATAGCAGAACCGGAGTTTTTTTGCGTCAATGGTCATCCGGTTTCCTTAGCAACCCTTATTGCCATCGCAGACTTTGAGGGCGATTCGTGCCCAACATCGCGAATAGATGAATTGGAAGAAGGGGCAATGGATGCTGAGACAAACGGTCAGTTTATCGTTGCCAAAGTCGAAGGAACCTGGACGGATTCTCCACTAGCAAAGGAGTCCGAGCATCCCTCTGAAAAGTTGCCGAAGGAGACTCATGAGACGCACGAAAACCAACCGCTTGTTATTGAAAAGACTCCCTCCAAATTGAAGGCACCTGTTTCCTCCAATACTCCTGTAAACGCGGACGCTACAAGAGAAAACGAAACTGGGATCGAGGATGCAATGGAAGCAAGTGCTTCCAATGATATTTCGGCAGTGGCAAATGCCGATGACATTGCAGCCTTGTTCGAACAAATCAAGTCGAACAAGTCGAATAAACAAGGGGACGATGAGAAAGCCGCCATCGATGAACCGATTCCGGTATCCGCAGACTCTTCTCATTCCGCCAATACGGCTTCCACCGCCGCAGTGGTCGACTTGTCTGAACCGGCATCCCAAGACGACATCGCCGCACTTTTTGCATCGACGAAGACGAGCGGAGCACCCTCCTCGGTTGTTGTTCCAAGTGAAGTCAGCTCGGACCTAAATGAAGCAGCCACAGCCGAGGATATCGCATCGCTTTTTGCGACGGTGAAAACCGCAGTGAAACAAGAAGACGCAGGCATTTGCTCATCCGATGTTGAAACAAAGACCGCATCGGACCTAAGCGAAGCTGCATCCGCTCCGCCCCAAGACCTAACGTCAAGTGCTTCAGGCGACGATATCGAAGCACTCTTTGCAGCTTTGAAGAAATGATTGGGGCAATATTCGCTTCTCAAATTGTAAAAACGTTTGCTGGCATTTTGAATTTTTTACAATGTGCGTTAGCTGTTTCTGAATTTTCGCTGATAATCCACGATGTTTTCACTTTCCTGGCTGGGCTGTGGAAGGAGAAGCTGTTTGGCACGGAATGTGCTTCCTAGTCATTGTGTCGAGAGACAAACAACTCGACGGACCCCGGTGGAACCGAGGTTGATGCAGTGCTGGCGGAGTATGACCAGCACCGGCGCTCCCTAAACAAGGAGGTACCGTGATCTTAGTGGCGTCGAATGACCGAGACATCTCGGACGAAAACCGACAGACCTATTCGCACAAGGTTAGGCCCAGCTTTCACGGTCAAAAGGGCCCGCTTTCGCTCCCAACATGGGGGTGGAAGCGGGCTCTTTTTTTATGGATGCACCTGCGCAGCGCTGTGAAGAGCAGCCTTGCGAAGTCGCACCTGGCAGGTGAGATCCACGTATGTCACCTCTTGCCGAGAGTGACTTTGCGCTGCCAGTGCAACGATTAGAACGCTTCTCTTCGCAAGTCAAGGGTGGCCGGAAACTCGGGATTATCGCGTGGCATCTTAGGAACCAGCAAGCCCGGTGTGTGGCCGAACGGAAGGAATCGGACGTTTCGACGACCTTCTGCCTCCAACGCATTGACAGGGAAGGTTGCGTAATTTCTCCCCCCAGGGTGCGAAACGTGGTACGTGCAACCACCCAGGGAACGCCCCGTCCGAATGTCCCAAAGATCGAATACCAGCGGTGTATTGACTGGTAACGTGGGGTGAAGGCATGAAACTGGTGCCCAAGCACGATACCGAACCCCAGATACGAGCGTGCTTTGGTCTCCTCCGAACTGAAGTGGAACTCGGATGCGGTTGCACAGCAATTGATGTTTTGAGGGATCTAGTCCAACCACCTTGACCTCTAGACGTTCGACACTCGAGTCGACGTATCGCGCTGTCGCTCCGCCAGCAGGCTCCTCGCCTAGTACATACCATGGTTCGATCGCATTTCGCAATTGAATGGAAACACCATCGTATTCCACGCATCCGATCGAAGGGAATCGGAATTCGAAATGAGGAGCGAACCAGTTGTCCTCCCAACTCCAACCGTCCATCTGCAAATAACCTAGGACGCCTTGCAAGTCCCTCCAAAGGAAATGGGGAAGCATCATGCGATCATGCAAATCGGTTCCCCATCGATGAAGCGACTGCGTGTATTCGTTTCGCCAAAAATGAGCGACGAGGCATCGGACCAATAGTTGTGTTGCCAGACTCATTTGTGCGTGAGGCGGCATTTCAAATCCCCTGAGTTCGACCAGTCCAAGTCTCCCGGTTGAACTGTCGGGTGAGTACATCTTGTCGATGCAAAA
Organism: Pirellula sp.; assembly: GCA_031363425.1. GTDB lineage: Bacteria > Planctomycetota > Planctomycetia > Pirellulales > Pirellulaceae > JBKCUI01. Next base: position 2,802 of record JANLUJ010000414.1, on the reverse strand, counting down.
CTCAGATCGGTGCGTGTTGCCTGTTAGGTCGACAAGCAAGTTGCGCAACAATCTATCGACTAGCCAAGGCGGGCAATCCTGCCCGCGTTTTGGAATCAACTCGAGCGCCGTTTGCAACTCGTACACGGCATCGCGACGCCCCTCGTCGGCTCGAGGAGCTTGGCTGGTCGGCCCGATAAATCGGTTGCTAAAGAAATACGATAGCGACGGATGATTGATCCAAAAGGAAATCATGCTCCGCAAGATATCTGGCCGTCGTAGGAACGGACTATCCCAAGGCGTAGGGCCTCCCATGACTACATGGTTCCCGCCTCCCGTACCAGTGTGCTTGCCATCTAGATCAAACTTTTCTGTGGCAAGTCTGCATTGCCTAGCATCGGCGTAAATCGTAGTGGTGTTGTGAACTATATCAGTCCAGTTCTTGGCTGGATGAACGTTTACCTCGATAACCCCAGGATCCGGTGTCACCTTGATCAACTGCAAACGATGATCCCGCGGCGGCAGGTACCCTTCCAACACAATAGGAAACTGCAAATCCGTGGCTGTCTGCTCAATAGCCGAGACCAAATCGAGATAATCTTCTAGCGTCTCCGTTGGCGGCATGAAAACATATAGCCTTCCCGAGCGGGGCTCTACGCAAAGGGCGGTCCTGATGACGGCTTTGGGGTCAATTCGCTCAGCGGCCTGCAATTTTGCTAGCTCTTCAGCCCAACGCTGATCATCGTCCAATTGATTTGGAATAGATGCTTTGCCAACGGGTTTCACGGGTCTCGCGGGATCGCTCTTGCGCTGTGTAACCGGGGTAGCTGGTGGCAAAGGCGGTCGTGCCGCAAAGGGATCGCTTGGATAGACCGGTTGCCCTTGCGATTGACTACTCACCGGCAATGTATCTATCGGCAACCTAAGTCCTATAGCAGAATCGCCAGGCAACAAGAAGAGTTTCTCAGGCCTTACGGGCCAAGGTCCAGTCTGCCAGCTTGCTTTGCCCTGCCACCATTGCCGACGCAATGGAAGCACTATCCCAGTCGGTTTGTTTAGACCTCTGTTGAATACCAGCGACAAGCGATTTCTCTCCTCAGGATCGGCCAATTTTGGATCCCATGGGTTAACATCAATGGGCAATCGCTGCTCGCGCCAAAGGTAGTAAAAGGTGTCCTCGTAAGCAGGCACCATCCAACGCGGATCGATGCTCAAGAGTGTTGCGAGTGAGTTTGCAAATCGCCTTGCATGCGTAAAGTTGTAGCCATAGTCCTTGTCCTCGTCCGCGATCAATCGGTCATCATGCCAAATCGGCTGGCCATCCAATCGCCACAAGCACGTCAGCGCCCAACGCGGCAAGGACTCCCCTGGGTACCATTTGCCTTGGCCGTAATGCAACATCGCACCGGGTGCAAAGCGATGTCGTAGCAACTTAATTAAATCGCCAGACAGGCCTCGTTTTTTGGGCCCAACGGCGTCCGAATTCCACTCCGCACCTTCCATATCGTCCATGGAAACAAACGTTGGTTCACCACCAAAGGTAAGTCGCACATCATCGTTTTCCAATTGCGCATCCACCTTTTGGCCAAGGTCGTCGATGCGATTCCATTGTTCGTCCGAGTACGGCTTCGTTGTTCGAGGATCCTCTGCCATTCGATGTACCGACATCGAGAACTCAAACTCACACTCCGCTTCATCAACCATGCCTGAAATCGGAGCGGCGCTGGACGGTTCAGGGGTACAAGCTACCGGCAAATGCCCTTCACCACAAAGCAGACCGCTAGTGGGATCCAGCCCAACCCAACCTGCGCCAGGTAAGTAGACTTCAGCCCATGCATGCAAGTCGGTGAAGTCCGTTTCTGGACCGCTAGGTCCATCCAGCGATTTCTGATCTGCGGCAAGCTGGACCAAATAGCCGGAGGCGAAACGCGAGGCAATGCCGAGCCGTCTCATGAGCTGTACCAACAACCAAGCAGAATCTCGACAGGAGCCACTCTTGCGTGACAGAGTCTCCTCGGGACTTTGCACCCCAGCTTCCATTCGAATTTCATAGCGAATTTCCCCTTGTAACCGTTGATTCAAACTCGTGATGGCATCCATGGTGGGCTTTGGGGTGCGATCGACACTTGCTACCCATTCATCCACCAGGGGTGTTTTTGATAACGTTTCCAAGTAGGGGGCGAGTTCACGGGCCAACTGTGGTTCGTATTCAAATGGAAAGTTATCTGCGTAACCCTCGAGGAAGAAATCGAATGGGTTGATAGCCGTCAAGTCGGCAACCAAGTCGACAATGATCGACATCCGCTTGGCAGGCTTTGGAAAGACAAGCCGAGCCTGATAGTTTCCCTGCGGATCTTGTTGCCAATTGCAAAAGTGATCGACGGGGGTCACTCGCATCGAATAACTTACAATTTTGGTTCGGCAGTGTGGAGCGGGGCGTAATCGTACTACCTGTGGTCCCAGGTTTACCGTTCGATCGTATTGATAGTTGGTTTCGTGATGAATGGCGACGCGGATAGACATGGATGAACACAGACATCTAAGGGAGTGCGATTGCGATTGTTGATGGACCACGAACAACACCATTTCAAGTCGAAAGAGAATCGACCGATTAATCAAACACAATGCGGCAGAGAGGAACCGCATAGAAATGATGTCGCTACTTCGCAAATCATAATCGAAAGTCCACAAACATGTCAGTCGAACCCGTTCGGGAACAAGTTTAAACGACAATCGCCAGCGTGACTTCGCTGGCGATTGACATTGTTTTAGATCGCAGGTGTTCTCGGCGTTTTCTACTTTCCTTTTCCGCCCTTTCCGCCC
>JANLUJ010000320.1:0-3230 GCA_031363425.1 Pirellula sp. | reverse complement strand
GACAGGCTGGAAGCCTATCCCACCGATGTGACTGAGCACAGGCCCCAGCAAGAAGCCGCTCGGTACTCGCATAGTTTTAATCGAGGGACTATTATTATTGTAACCATCCAACAAAAGCAGGTTTTTTATGAACATCGCAGCCATCGCCCAGCACCGCCAAGAATTACACGATGCGTTCTTTGAAGATCGAGATCAAGAACTTCTTGACTTCCTTCAATTTGAGACTCAGACAGTTGAGCAACAAGAGATGCAGCAGTTGCAGACAAGGGCAGGCATTAGCGATCCTGAAGTCTTAAACGACCTTACGCGGGTCGGAATTACATCAGCTTCTATGACTGCCTTTATGCTCTTACCCTTAGTTCGTCTGGCTTGGGCGGATTCAAAAATTCAAAACGGAGAATTTGAATCCATTCTGAAAGCAGCTAGCGATGACGGGATAGCTTATGGTACGCCGGCTTATCGGTTGCTGAGTCGCTGGTTGGAGGAGAGGCCTACGGAAAAAATGCTAGATGCATGGTGGAAATACGCACAAGCTTTGGCCCGCGAATTGGATGATGCGAGTTTGGAAGCGTTTCGACATGCCACTCTGGGTAGAGCTCGTCGCGTTGCAGAAGGGTCCGGCGGAATGCTCGGCTTTGGCGAGAAGATTTCCGAGAATGAACGCCACGTTCTGAATGATCTCGCAAACGCACTTACGAAACCAAATAATTAGTCTGCAATACCAATGGCAATCGAGCTGGTAGCTGGTGTGCTGAGCCATTGTTGTACTGGTTCCCTGGCTCTGCCAGGGAACCCTCTGGCTTGCACGCAGAGCCTGGGCTGTGCGACAAATAGCAGTTTAAGAAAAGTGTGTTTATGTGACTTTCATTCCGCTGAAAAGCACTTGAAAGGCTGATAGCCCTGAGGGCGGCACATCCTTGCCGGCGGCGTAAGCCAAATGGCACTCACTTTGTGAGCGGCAAGGCGCTAGCCGCCGGTGTAACGAGGCAATTTCATTGAATTTAAGTCACCCGCGGCTAGCGCCCGGCGGCTCACATGTCCGAATGTGAGTACCATTTGGCGTAAGCCACCGGATTGGTGGCGTCATATGAAAAGCCCGGAGGGCGACTCATCAAATCATCGAGGCAGAGCCTCTGATGCAGTGCGTTCCCAGGCACGGCCTGGGAACGAGCGATGTTATCCATTTGCCATAGCGAAAGTGAGGCTTGTGAATATGCCATGCCTATTGTGGCATCAACGGAATGTTGGAATTTGCAATCGCACTTTGGCCTAAGCTTTCTACATGTGCGACATCTAGCCGCGCAACAAAATCAGGACCTGGTTGTAGAAAGAGAGGACCGTCGGTTGATTCTTGAATCGCGTGAAGTCCATGATGTCGCGTCATTTCAAGGGTAGCCAGAAACATGGCAACCAAAGCGCTCTTGTGCATTCCAATCTCGAAGAGATCTTGCAACTCAATGCGGTTCCATTTCTGAACGCGCTCGTGAATACGATGCATATAAATATGAATGGGTGTGTCATCGAATTGGATGCTATGGTGCGAAACCTTTTGACGAGCCTTTAGGATTCTGCCGAATGCGCTGACCAAATCCCATACTTCAACCTTTGCAATGGGTGGCTCGTTTGCGTCGATCCTTCGAGGTGGAAGATCGCTCGCCAAGCGCGCGTATCGAAGCTGCCATCGACGACTTTGCTCATCCAGCAGGCAGGCAGCATCTCGAAATCGTTTGTACTGAACGAGTCGCTCGACCAAATGAGGCATGGATGTGTCTTGGCCAATCCCCCCGTGTTCATCAACCGCCTCCAAATCGGAAACCGGCAACACTGTCTTGGCTTTGAGCTCTATTAACTGGCTGGTAAGATCGATGTATTCACCGACATCGTCCAGGTCCAGAGTTTCCAAGACTTCCAAGTACTCCATGTACTGATGCGTGATCTTGGCTAGCGAAAGTTCTTCGAGCGGCAATTCCTCACGACGCACCAAATAGAACAAAAGCTCTAGCGGCCCGTAATAGCAGGGTAGATCGACTCCAAAGGCCATGCTTCGATCCAACGTTATCGCGTTAGCCCCATCGTAAACGAGAAAATCTGGCGAGTGTCGGTATCCGCATAGGAAACTGGAAATGCGAAATCGAATGCGAGCGGTGCGGGGCCAAGGGCTGGAACCGCAATACGCGCTCCAAATCCCGGCGCAACCCGAAAGTTCTTTGAATTCAATTCAATATCCTTTTCGACGGTTCCGTAGTCGACGAATGCAACCATTCGAAGCATGTCGTCAGCAGTGATTGGCATCATGTATTCAAAAGTACCGAGCATCTGAAATCGACCACCTACTTGCACGTCGTTATCCACGGGGCTTGCACCCCGGAATGCGAAACCACGCATAGTTGAGAAACCGCCAGCAAAGAAGTTCTCGAATAATGGGGTGTCTTCGCCGGTAAAGCCAAGTCGAATCGAACTTGTAAACGTATGACGACCACCACCGTCGGCGCGCTCCCGAACCAAGAAGTATCGACTAAAGTTGACTTGGCCCCTCGGAAAATCAAATTCGCCAAACGTTTGATCGTAGATCAATTCGAGCAGATGGCCTTCCGTTGGCAGGAATGGGCTGTCTCGAGTATTGTGTGCAAGTCGAACGCGACCGGTATACAAATCATTGCTTCCGGCAACCCGATCCAATGCGGGCAAACCCGCGATTCGAAGGTCGGAGATCTTGACGTCCTCGCCCCGCAACTCCGTTGACAATGACAAATCTGGAGTCACTTCGTATCCAATAGCAACTCGACCTCCAAGCCTTTGTTCCGTCCAGTCTCGATAGATTCGGGTGAAGTAGAAACCTCCGACTGACAAACTGAAGGGCGAGTATCCAAACAGATTGGGCTCGGTCCAATTGAGTGTATAACGCTGCACTCTATTTCCAGGCACCAACTCGACGCGGAAATTTTGGCCTGCACCTCGGAAAGCGCCGTTAAGCAAATCGCTAGGACGGCTTGGGAATTTGCGTATGTCAAAGTTTCGTTCCTCAAGGACGAAATTGCCTGCGACCCCTAAATCGCTGTTAACCGAACCACCGACCGAGAAACGTCCAGTCTGGCCCTCTTGAACTTACACATCAACTGGAATATCCCGTATTCTCGGGTTGTAACCGTACGGCGAGTTATCCAAAAATGGTGAACTGGAACCCAATTGCCAAGGTTCTTCAAGCGGTGGTGCTGTCTGCAGAACTGTGC
>JANLUJ010000316.1:0-15001 GCA_031363425.1 Pirellula sp. | reverse complement strand
GACAGGCTGGAAGCCTATCCCACTTATTTTCACGCCGTCCAACTCCCGAGGCCCACCGCTCCACATCGATTGCGTCCCGCATACGACTACGCGTATCAATCCTATCGGTCGACCATTCAGCATACAACCACGCATTTGGATGTGCAGTGTGAAACTCGGGCCAAGGGCCCAAGCTACGTGCCGCTCGCCTAAATGCGCCCAGCCCAGGTCGCTCGGTCGATGACTTCGCTAATAAAATGCTGTTGCGCACATAGGATCGATCGATGAAGCTCTTCGTCCGTCACCTTGCCCGCCTGATTGTCCAGGGCCAAGGTTCCAGTCGCGTCACTTAAGAATTCCACTTTGTAGCCCATGTGCATTCCTTGCCTTGCAGTCGTGTCACAACAGATGTGGGTCATGTAACCCGCAATAGTGAGCGTGTTGATACCGCGAGCCTTCAGCCACATGTCCAGTTGTGTGTTCGTGAAACACCCTGGTAGGGTCTTGTCTAGCAAGAGATCGGAGGGGCGCTCTGCCAATTCTGAATGCAACTGCCATCCGTCGGAGCCGTGCCGAAAGATGGGAAGTTCCTTCTCTTGATGGCGAACAAATACCGTTGGAACCTTGTTCTTAGTCGCCAAATCGACCACGTCGAGAATGTTTGGCAAATGGTTTACCGGATGGGTAATCGGAAGTGCACCGGTAAAGTATTCGTTCTGGACGTCTATCACTAGCAACGCTCGCGACATGATGATCATTCACAACTTAGTAGATGGGGGAAACTACCTGGCTAATAAAAGAAGCTAAGGTTGAGGAGTATACTTCAGTTTCATCGTCTGCTTCATAACCTGTTTCAGCTCGGCGTTTGGCTTGGTCGGATCCGTACCTGGACGCAGGACGCTCATTGACATTTGCTGGTTGAATTCCGAGTGATCGATGCTACCTCGCGCATTGTCGAACCAAATGATGCCGCCCGATTCTTGGCTCTTCAATTTCAAACCTGACTTGCCCAAGTCGTCTGCAACTTTTACAGCCGTGTTTGCCTTGATTCGATCGATTATCCTTCCGTTTGTTGATTCTTCCCCCAAGTATTGATAGGTCGTACTCACTACCAATTTGCCGAACGGCGGCATATCGAGTTCATATTGGGACGACCAAGTCTCACCTACACCGATCGGCTTGTTGGGGAATTTGAGTGAACCATTGGCGGCAATTTCCTTTAAGCCTGCGGAGCTGAGGTCGTTTAAGCTATCCGATACTTCCTTGGGGATGATGACTTCCGCGACTTCACCACTGGGCTTGGTTTTGACAACGAATCGCGCACCTGCCAACGGACGAATCCCTTTCGCCATCGCTTCCGCCATACCGTTAAGTGGCTGATTGTTGTTGGTGTCGATAGAGAAATTCCCCAGCGAGGACTTCACATCCAGTTGAACTCGATTGATCCTTTGTTCGATCGAAGCCAAGCCGTCCGGCGCCAATTCCTTCACTGTCCATGTGATGTTGGTAGCTTGAACGGTCTGGGTTTGATTTGTTGTAGATTCAATTCCGCCGGCCATTTCCAGCTGCATGCTCGTATCTTGCTCGACCAAGACATTAGTTTGACCATCCTTTTTGAATTTCCAGGCAAGTGTTTTTTGGGCCCAGCAATTCGGGCTGACCGAAACGGCGATCAGCAAAACGACAGGCATGCCCAGGCACGAACGGAATGAAAAAAGTGTGGTCATTCTGGTATTTCCTGGGAAGGTGATTCGCTAGCAATCAGTTGGTAATGTTGGGAGTCAAAACCCAGCCAATGTTATAGTGCAAGCGGCAACCTATCGCTACATCTCGTGGACCATGGGCAACTTGAACGATGCGGTAGGCGCGCGAGGAATGGTGTAACTAAGTTACCATCCCTGAAGCGTCGGGCCGCTTATGCAGCTTAGGCCGCACGGCCCAGGGGGCCATGCTACTCATAGGCCACACGGCCCAGAGGGCCATGCTACGTTTTTCTATTTGCGTCCAATGCAAAACAAGTGGCTTTCACCTCGAACAAATATTTGGTCACCGACGATCGCTAACGACCCGTCGATCGTTTCACCGAGCGGGTTGGTTGCCACCACCTCAAGGTCCTTGCCGTGTTTCACGACTACCGTTGTTCCATCTCTACCCGTGAAATAGATGTGGTTGTTCGCCGCGACTGGAGACGCATACAAGTCCGTCAAGCCACTAAGTCGCTTTTGCGAAACAAGCACTTGTCCTGTCCTCGCATCTAAGCTTGAAACAATATTGTTGTTCGATTTGTTCAAATACAGCTGACCTTTGTAGAGCGTGGCCGAGGGAACATAAGGGGCAGCATCGTTGTTTGCCCAGAGGACTTGCTTGGTGTCGGTAACGTCACCCTCGGAATCTAGCGAAATACATCGAATGGCATTTCCTTGATAACCAGTCATGCAGATGACATGATCGCCGTCAAGGATTGGCGATGGGATCGGATTGCGAACTTGGCCGCCACATTCCCAAATCTGCTTACCAGTCGCCAGGTCATAACTGCGTACACGTTTTCCGTTCGTAATCACCTGAGTTCGTCCTTTATATTCCACGACGAGCGGAGTCGCCCAACACGTCCCTTCGCTCCGCGCTGTTCGCCAAATCTCATCGCCGTTGTTGGCATTGAGTGCGACGACAAACGAGTCCCCTTCGTGATCCCAAGGCACAATAAGCTTGTCGCCGGCAATGGTGGCGGACGAACCCTCGCCAAAAGTCGCGACGGTTCGCATCTTTCCAAGTTGCTTATTCCACTTAAGCTTTCCCTGCATATCGAGACAAAATATTCCTCGCGATCCGAAATCGACGTAGATATTCTTGCCGTCGGTCGTCGGCGATGACGAAGCAAATGTATTCGTTCTATGGCCACCCTCGTGTGGCACTTCTTCGGTCAGGATCTTTTCCCATTGCTTGCTACCGGTTTTTCGATCATAGCTGATCACCATAAATTGGTAGTAATTGGTAGGAGCTGGGCCACCTCCGAATCCGCGTCCTCCACCAGGTCGTCCGCCTCCCGCGTCGGCTGCCGGAACTTGAGCGGCAGTCGCTTCTTTGACACGATCCGTCTTCAACGCGGAAAGCACAATGACTTGGTTGCCGTGAACGATCGGAGTCGAACTGCCTTTGCCTGGCAAGTCAGCCTTCCAGATGATGTTTTTTTCCAAGCTCCACTCGATTGGCGGATTTCCTGTGTCGACGGATCCATTCCTATTCGGTCCACGCCATTGATCCCAGTTCGCTTCCTGTGCGATCGAGGCCGCTGCATTCGCACCTAAGAACAACACGAACGGAATAAAGTACTTCATCTGAATACCCACTCATTTGGAATTTGAAAACACGAAAGGTCAAACGCCTTAACCCGAATAGTGGCGATTTGTTTCGCAAAAACCGGCTAGAGCGTGCGACAGTGTGAAAAATACCAGACATATCACTAAACGTGAGTGAGGGACCTTCCGAATTGCCCTTGGCTTACGGTCTTACGCTTCGGGTTGGGATAATTCAAGCCGCCGTTGGCTTAAGCACTAATGCTTGAAATGCCGTTGCCCCGTAAAGATCATCGGAATCCGATGTTCGTTGCAGGCTGCAATAACTTCATCGTCCTTGCGAGAGCCGCCTGGTTGGATGATTGCAATGATTCCTGCTTTGGCAGCGCGGTAAATCGAATCTGCGAATGGAAAGAATGCGTCTGAGGCCAAAATGCTCCCCTGCGAATGTTCTCCGGATTTCTCAATAGCAATCTCAACGCTATCGACCCGACTCATTTGACCCGCGCCAACACCAACCAAAGCAGCATCGCGAGCCAATATGATCGCATTGCTCTTGACGTGGCGGACCATTTCCCAGCCGAACGCGATGTCGTCCCAGAGCTCTTCCGCAACGGCGACCTCCGTCACGGTTTTCCAATTCAAGCTAGTGGGGGGCTGATTGTCTGATTGCTGAACCAAAACGCCGCCACTAATGAATCGATAATTCAATTCCACTGGCTGGTTGCCCAAGGAACCAGTTTGCATGAGGCGAACGTTTTCTCGCCACTTTGGCTTCGTCTGCAATAGCGAAACTGCGTCTTTCGAAAAGGCAGGAGCAACGATCGCTTCGATAAACAGACCAGGCTGGCACAACACTTCAGCTGTCTCGACGTCGACCAACATGTTGAATCCAATCACGCCCCCAAATGCGCTTTGAGGGTCCCCAGCCAGTGCCTTGCGACACGCAAACGAAAGCTTGTGCGCCGATGCCCCGCCGCATGGGTTGTTGTGCTTGATAACTACGGCGGACGGTTTGGCAAAGCAACGAACAATCGACAGTGCATTATCCAAGTCCAGCAAATTATTATATGAAAGCTCCTTGCCGTTCAGCTGCTTTGCGTCCGTCAACGTTGCGCTCGAGTTGCCTGGCAATCGATACAACGCTGCGCTTTGATGCGGGTTCTCGCCATACCTCAAACCGCTCTGTAGTTTCATTGGTATCGTAATGCTAGCCGGCATCGCAATGGAGGATGTCGAGCGATCCAGCGACGCTCGTACCAAGTAGTCAGCAATAGTCGCGTCGTACCGAGCGGTCTCAGCAAAGCAGGCTGCAGCAAGTTGCAAGCGCAGTGCATCGCTCGTGCCGCCATTGCTTTGCAACTCCTGCGCAATCGAACCATAATGGTTAGGATCGGTTGCCACTGTAACAAATGCATGATTCTTTGCTGCCGCTCGAATGAGGCTTGGCCCGCCAATATCAATCTGTTCGATCGCCTCTGAAAACGAAACGTTAGGCTTCTGTATGGTCGATTCAAAGGGATACAGATTGACCACCACAAGATCGAATTCCAGGATCTGGTGCTCGTTTAATGATGCTTTGTCTTCCTTCACATTCCGTCGAGCTAAGATCCCTCCGAAAATCTTGGGATGAAGCGTTTTGACGCGACCGTCCATGACCTCCGGAAAACCTGTATATGCCGCCACCTCAGCCGCTTCTATTCCGTTTTCAATCAAATGCTTGAGAGTTCCGCCGGTGCTATAGATCTCAATTCCTAGGGATGTAAGAATCTTGGCAAAACCAACCAAGCCTGTTTTGTCGCTGACACTGATCAACGCTCGTTGGATAGGCGAAAAACTACTCACGGAATGAGACTTCAGAACTGTAAGGGGCTTGGCAATGGGAAATTGATCGCAGATGATCAACCCTCATATAATCCCCGAATAAGCTTAAAATCGCAAGCCTTGATTCCACTAGGTAGTGGTTGAACAAAGCCCAAATTCTAACGCTTCTGTTAGCAATTCGATTTCCGATTCGGTTGCGGAAAATGGCGGAATGATCGGAATGACATTCCCGATTGGACGTAACCAAACGCCTTTCTTGAGTACCTGACTGCACACCTGGCTTGCCCGTTGATTTGGCCAGGGAATCGGCTTTTTCAAGGCTTTATCGGAAACTAGCTCGACAGCAACCATCATTCCACATTGTCGAATATCACCGACCTCTGGATGGGATCGCAACGAATCTAAATGAATCCTTAACAACTCTGCCTTTGCCGGCAATTTTTCTAGAGTCTGCTCCCTGTCGAACACGTCCAATGTTGCATGAGCTGCAGCAGCTGAAAGGGGATTGCCTCCATAGGTGTGGCCGTGCAGAAAACTTCGAGACTCTATGTGACTGCCAAGGAAAGCTTGCCAGATCGGATCGGACGTTAACGTTGCGCTCATTGGCAAATATCCCCCCGTAAGCCCCTTGCCAATACATAGAATATCAGGGTGCACCGATTCGTGTTCGCATGCAAACATCTTGCCCGTTCGTCCCATGCCTACCGCGATTTCGTCTGCGATCCAAAGGCAACCGAATTCCTTGCAAAGCTCAGCCAACCCGCAAAGAAATCCTGGAGGGTGCATGACCATTCCAGCTGCGCCCTGCACCAGCGGCTCCAAGATAACAGCAATAATTTCTCCGTGATGCAGCTCCAATATTTGCCGATATTGATTCAAGTAATAGTTCGCGGCTTCGCTCGGCTCAATTTCAATTGGCAATCGATAGCTGTCAGGACATGGCCCACGTAAAACCGGAAACAGCAACGGTTCAAACAGGGAATGAAATCGCGATACGCCACCCACGCTGACCGCTCCTAGGGTATCTCCATGGTATGCGCTTCCCAACGCCAAGAACGTCGTTCGCTGGGGCTGCGGAATTGGGCATTGACGCCAATATTGAAACGCCAACTTCATTGCGACCTCGACCGATGAAGCTCCATCGCAAGAGAAGAAAACATGTTCTAATCCACCAGGCGCCAAATCTACTAATCGTTTTGCCAAACGAATTGTCGTGGGATGGCTCATGCCCAAGTTGGTGACGTGAGCCACGCGATCTAACTGATCTCGAATGGCTTGGTCGATGTGTGGGTGACGGTGGCCGTGAATATTGCACCAAAGCGAACTCGCACCATCAAAGTATTTCTTGCCATCGATATCCGTCAGCCAACATCCCTCGGCTGAGTCGATGATCAAACCGTCATAGTTCGACATCTGTGAAAAGGCATGCCAAACCACACTCCGATCCAGCTTCCTTAGTTCTTCGGCTTCGAGTCGCGAAATCAAAGGTCGGCTACTCATCATCGATCTCGATTTGAATATCATCGTTTACGACGAAGACAGGGAAGACATCTGCTTGGATTTTTGGATTGTCGAGCCAACAACCATCGGCCAAAGAAAATCGCCAAGCATGCCACGGGCAAGCTACAGTTCCATTTTCCATCCATCCGCCCGCAAGCGAAGCCCCCATATGCGGACAGAAATCGTCCATCGCATGGTACTTGCCATTGTCATTGAAGATCGCAATCATACGATCACCTACAGGAAATGCTCGGGCTTCGTTCAGCGGGATGTCGCTTGTTTTCGCCACAGTGATCCGCTTAGCCATGTTGCAGCAACTCCAGCCGCAGGAAATTTAAGCCAGCTTTGGCCAATCGATAGTAGAGCACGTCCGGATGAGCGCCTAACGTGACCGTCGTTTGCTTGGTCTCTTTCCCTCGCCTAGCCAGGGCAAACGAAAAATCCGCACTCGGGAGCGAAGTCGAATTGGAAACCGCCTCCCAAGTTGGATATACCCCCGCAGCCAAACAAAGATCCAACCCACGCTCCTGGCGGAATCGCTCTGCCGCCAACGTGATTGTCCTCAATGTTCGTGCGTTTGCGTCCAACGGCAACGACTCTGTTTCTAGATTTCGTGGAGTATCGCCCGCTGAGTTCAAGCCCTCTAAAGTTGGAAACCAACGCGACTCTTGAAGTCCATTCGAATGCTGTGTTGACAGCTTGGACAAGCTATGCTGAATCCAGGCTCCAGATCCAATCTCTACCACGCCAAGCGTCAAATCCTTTTCTAACAACAATCGATGCGCGGCTTCGTCGATATCCATTTCACCCTGGCCGAAAACCAAAAGCCCAAGCTGCTTTTGAATCTCCTCCACGGTAGGTTGGATCTTTTTTTGAAACTCATCCTCGGTTGTGCATAGGGCTGCGATGCGCAATGTGATGGTAGCCTTGGAGACAGTAATGCCAACGATCGGATCGCGATCGCGTTGGATCAGGTCAGGGAGCTTTTTTTCGACGTCGCTTTCTCCAATCCCAAACACCTTCAAGCTATGATAGTACCACCGCTTCTCCCCAACCCCCATCTCTTGAGTCAGACGCGACTCGACCGTCGCTTGGTACATTTGCATCATTTCTGCCGGAACTCCCGGCAGCGAAAAAATCCGACATGATTGCTGGCCTCCTTCGTTCGAATTGGATACCTCTAGATCGATGCCTGGGGCTGTGCCATGCGGATTGTCGATAATGCGAGACCCGCATGGAAACATCGCTTGACAACGATTGCGCTCAGGCATCGGTCGTTTGCGACGCGCGAACAACGATTCGATATGCTGTAAGGCTTCCTCTCTAAGTTCCAACGGCGCCTGAAAAGCGTTCGCCATGGCTTCTCGCGTCAAATCGTCTGCGGTTGGACCTAGTCCGCCGGTCGCAATTACGATATCGACTCGTCGGGCTGCAGAGCGAAAGGCGTCGACGTTGTCGTTCATGGAATCGCCGACCGTCGTGTGGAACGCAGTCTTAATACCAAGATTGCCCAATTGATCGCTCAGCCATCGGCTATTTGTATCGAGGCGTTGTCCGCTTGTAAGCTCGTCACCGATAGAAATTATCTCTGCTCGCAATGACATTGTCGGTTTCTTGATCTATTGTGTTGCCGTGTTACTTTTGGATTCTCAAGCAAGCTTGAAATGGGCCGGAAGTGACCTCGCATTGACATTCGATCGTGCAGTGGAACAATCGTCAATTGCATGAATAAGATAACCCTGCACGAATGGGGCAAGCGAAACGCTAGTTTTCACCGAACAAATTGGTGCACGTCGCGGAAAAACCAGTTGTTTTTTTCCTATTGAATCCACAAGTCGACGAAGTTCACTCGCTAGTGTCAGATACTTTAGATAATGCGGTTCAACAACTGTTTTCCCGAAGTAAACCTTTGTAAGTTTTCGAGAAAATGGTCTACCAACCCCATCATTTCACCGTCGAATCCGCCTGCCGAATGCGGTGTAATCCAGCAGTTGGGAGCGCTCCACAATGCGTGGTCGGGAGGAAGTGGTTCGGGCGTCATCACGTCCAAGTAGGCACCGGCTAATTTCCCCAATCGCAAAGCATTCTCTAACGCGACTTGGTCTACGGTCGCACCGCGTCCAATGTTGTAAAAGTAGGCGCCCGGTTTCATCAATTGGAGCGTATGAGCATCGAAATAGCCGGTTGTGGTTGCGTTGGCGGGTAAAACGTTGATCACATGATCTGCCTGCGGTAGGAAGTCGGCAAGTTGCGATTCATCGATAATCTGAACGGACTCGTTGCCTCGCGCGCGACGCCGAACACCTAGCAATGTCATTCGAAAAGGCGCCAGCAACTCGCACAATCGAATAGCGATCTCACCAAATCCACATACGAGAGCCGTTTGACCAGTCAACAGAAAAGACTTGCGGCGGCGTTCGGCAGCCAACCAGGATCGATCGGTCGCTTGCGCGGCGTAGGATTCGGGCAGTTGCCTCGCGAACGCCATCATCATGGCCAAAACGTGTTGGGAGCAAGGTTCGTCGTACACACCTGAGCTTGAAGACATAACCGCATCGCGAGACCGTAATTCGTCTCGAAGGTCGCTGCGATCGTATGGAGTGTAACCGGCGGTCGTCAAATGAATCCATCGAAGTTTCGGTGATCGGATGATTTGCTGGGTATCCGGTTGCCCGAATGCGATGTCCGCTTCGGCCAGCTGCAAATCTGGTGGGCTCGCACTCAAATTGAGCGAACTCATTTCTTTCGCATAGAGCAGTCGATGCGGAGTGACCGACCTGCAAAGCTTTTCCGCTGCTTCCTCGGGCAGTCTTGCATTGGTCCAAATCGTGAATTCGCGGTTGTTCATTTTTTCCTGAATACCTTTCCATCTCCTGTTTTGATTAACAAAGTATGCGGCATCCTCAACTATTCGGCAATCGTACAGGGACTGTGTATACTACGTGTGTGGTAGCATAGCCCGCTGGGCCGTGTGGTGCTCGGGCTTGGCTCAAGCAACGGCAACAAAAATCCCGCCGCTCGCCTTAGAGCGTTGTTCTCCTCGTACGGTAAGTTCAGATGGGTTTACTAGAAAAAATATTTGGCAAAAGCGAGAATAACAAGCGGGCAGACATCGAACTCCGATTTGAACGAATCCGTTCGGCGGTTTCTGGAACGATGAGCAATTTCTTTGTTGCGAAAGATAGGTTCAACAACAACGAAATAGTTGGAGTGAAACTTTGCGATATTGAAAAAGTGGAATTCTTTGAAAACAGATTCAAGGGACTAAAAAAGCCCTCGGAGGGACAGATCGCTCTTGGGATGGTCCATCCTAATATCGCTAAGACATTGGAGTACGGCCTTTCCACCAAAGGTCAACCCTATTTGGTCATGGAATTTGTCGATGGTCCAGGCTTGCAGGTGCTTATCCAAGAACGGGAAGAAGAGAAACTCAAAGGTCGCCGACTCAGCATGATCACTCAGATGGCCGAAGCCCTCAACTATGTACATCGTCGCGAGTTCATTCACCGGGATATTTGCCCTCGAAACTTCATCTGCACCAGTGATCTAGAAACAGTGAAGCTCATTGATTTCGGACTGACCTTGCCAGCCACGAAAGCATTTATGGTACCCGGCAATCGAACCGGTACTCCGCTCTACATGGCGACGGAGATTGTTCGGCGTCGTGCGACCGATCAACGAGTCGATGTTTTTTCTTTTGGTGTCACTTGCTATCACTTGGTAACTTTGGAATTGCCTTGGCAAATCTCGGACACCTCGGGCAAGGCGGCCTTGCACCACGACACGTCTCCTCCCCAAGACATTCTGGAACTCCGTCCAGACTTGGACAAGTCACTTGCCAGCGCCATCATGGCGGCTATTAAACCAAACCCCGATGAGCGAACACCTGACATGGAAACGTTTCTTCGTCAGCTACGCAACGTCAAGCAATCGCCCTAACAATTTAGCCGGGCGGAGGTGCTCTCATCCATTTGGTCATATTCGGCCAATGTTAAGTGCAGTGATGTGGTCATCCTTTTGACTTCAGTCGTCAATCGTTGGATTTATCAACCGTAGTCGTAAGCAAACGTCACGATAGTAAAACGCGATGCGGTATGCCAGTGATTTGGTTCTGACTAATACTGTTTGTTGTTGGGCGGTCTCTAGATTGGGCGCACGCCGATAACGCTCAAATCGTCCGGCTTGCATGGCTGGTCCTTGATTCCGAGCATCCGTTGATACGCCAAGTCGGTAACTCCGGCGAGCGCGCTCGATAGCTTGCCCTTGCGCATGCCGCTAACGACTTCTTCGATACTCAGATTGTCGAATAGCCCGTCGCTTGCAATCACGACGGTGTCTCGCTGCAATAATGTCAGCGCTGGCCCTACTTCGATTCGCATTCGAACATCCCCAACAACATTCGAAACAAGGTGGCGGTCCTCATGATGCATCGCATCATCCGCGGCGAGCATACCGGACTCTACTGCAAAGCCTACCGGCGAATGACTGACCGACTGGTATCGGATGCGTCCGCGACTCCCCGTAACAAGGATCATCGAATCTCCCACGTGGTACGGACGAATGGTGCCTCGGTGGTATTCCACGACCGCAATCGTACAGGCAGCACCGATTTTCAGGTCTTGCACCGCGATGTTTGCTTGCTCAATACCATCTAAAATCGCAACCCGCAATCTGTCGGGACCACTCTCGTTGCGTTCTATGGACTCCGTCAATACCTGCAGAGCCATACAGGACGCTTGCTCGCCCCCACGCATTCCGCCACAACCATCTGCAATTGCAAAGACAACCGTTTCGTCGTCGACTCGAATGATGCCTACTGCATCTTCGTTGCACGATTCCTTGAACGGACTACGCCGCGAATATGCGCAAGCTTCCCAAAGGGCATCCCTTTGCGAAACAATGTCGCTTTTCTCTTCTCGCAGCAAGAACTGATGATTGGTGATCGTGGACATAATTACCAAGCTTTCGCATGTGCCCCAATAAAGCAACCGTACTTTCGGGACTGTCTCAAAAAATGACCTTCAAATTATTGGTCACTCATTGGTAGAAAAACTGGTATGCCCCCCAAAGGTAGTTGCTCGTTTTCGGGAAGTGTATCGACTAGGTCAACTTTGACGTCTCATTCTCGGTGCAAAATTGGTTTTTCTAATTCAGCTTGATCGCTAGCTAATCTCCATGAGAAGCGGATGTTAAAATGGGGGAAATATAGCGATTAGTTCGGTTCTGCTAAGCATTGCGATGATGCTGGTCCGATGGAGCAATAATCTAGCCGTTCGCTCGAATGATCTCGCGACGTGGGAAGCCGTCGGAGGCCGAGGCCATCGTGGTCGCCTACGGCTCGGGGTAAAACGAGATAAGAAACGGCTAAACACCAAGGCAAGCAGTCACCTAAATAACAATGGGATTCGAGCATGGACTCAAGGCTCACGGACGTAAGTGAAAATCAGCTATTGAGACGGGAATGGATAGCTGCAAGCATTGCAGCTGTTTCTTCCATGGTCTGTTCTTCGCCGAGGTCTGCTTGGGCAAAACCGGCCGACAAGCCGGCGGAATTCACCTCTGGATTGTTTCGCGTTAGGTCCGTTCTCGAGATCAACGGCGAGATTCGACTTAGGAGCCAGACCAATGACGCGACGAGCAAAGTGGGCAAAATGATTGCGGCAAAGACCGCGCCCATCAAGGCCAGCTCCACGGTCGACTTCGACGAACAATATCAGACCTCGACTAAATTGATTGGCTGCAAATCCTATCAACACTATCATGAGTCCACCTCGGAAATTCAGATCGACAGACACATTACAAAAACAAGCTTGCGAGAACAGTGTCGAGATGTTCTTCGCATTGGGACGGAACAAGGGATCATTGCCGCATGTCCGGACAATCCTCTCTTTGCGGCCGAAAGGGACTTGATCGAAGGTCCTATCAACACAATGTTTCTAGACCAATTGCTAACGGACAAGGAAGTTCGAATTGCTGATAAGTGGACGATCGACAGCAGTGTTGCTTGCCGACTACTCAATATGGATGCAATTCAGGATGGTAGGTTGGTGGTGTGTTTGGTGGATACAAACGAAGAAAAATCGCAATTGGAAATTGAGGGGACCCTGTCCGCGTCGGTGCGACAAGTGGCTACAAACTTGAAGATCGAAGGCAAAGCACAATTTGATCGCAAGGGCGGATACATTTCATGGTTTGCCGTCAATATTA
Organism: Pirellula sp.; assembly: GCA_031363425.1. Classification (GTDB taxonomy): domain Bacteria; phylum Planctomycetota; class Planctomycetia; order Pirellulales; family Pirellulaceae; genus JBKCUI01. The sequence continues at coordinate 2,198 of JANLUJ010000316.1, read as the reverse complement.
CGGAGACTCGCGAAATTAGCGAAGCGTTACCTGGATTTCGAATTGCCGCTCAATTACGAATTCTGCGTTCCGCCATCGACGCCACCACCACGGGTGAGACCCTAGACTCCATGGCTAGTCGGATGGGATCTATTGAAGCGGCCAGTTTGTTTCAGTTTCAATCGGACCTGGGTTACTATCGATTCGTAGCCAACCGAAAATGGTCGACCTATCGGGATAGCGGCGAGGAGGCAACGTTGCGATATGTAATCGACAATAGGGTCGTCGCTCAGTGCAATATCACCAATATGGTGGACTACGAACCGGGCCGACAGCTGAGTCTTGAGGGCTTTCAATCAGATGTAAGAAATGCAGTGGGCAAGGAATTGGTAGAGATTGTGGAGGCGTCGGAACGGCTCTCTAGCAACAAGTTTAGGCTGCTCCGTGTTGTATCACGAGGCGGTACTCAAGGGGTCAACATCCAATGGATTCATTACCACATTTCTAATGATGATGGGCGGCGAGTCGTCCTGGCATTTACTTTGAACGAAGCCAACCTTGAGGCGTTTGCAGCGGAAGACGCACAACTTGCAGACTCATTTGAACTCATCAATTGGCCTACGAGGCTGGACGCGAAAGCGCTCGAGTCTGCAGCCAAAGAAAGCCCTGCGACGGACGGGAAGAAGCCGGTTATTGCGCAGCCAAACAAAGCTGGTGATAAGACTGTTTCTGGTCGTCCGAAGATGGCGAGATAGTGTCTACATCGATAATTCGGGAACGCCAACTGACCTTTGGCAATTATGGCCATACTCTGAATCACCGTCAGGCAATTTCACCAGACGGGCGTTGGGTTGTGTACGACACTCGCAACGATGATGCTCACATTGCCAAGACCGATTCCATTGAGATGGTCAACATCGATTCGGGCGAAATTGTTAGACTTTACAAGACTCCAAACACAGCCTTGCATGGACCAGGTGTTGGGGCCGTTGCATTCCATCCGTTGGAAAGTCGAGTGGTCTTCATTCATGGTTTGGAAACGTGTTCACCAGAGAATCCGTATTCGGCCGCCAGGCGCTTTGGCGCCATTGTAGATATCGACGCGCCCGGAAAATTTGTTCACGCGGAGGCACGCGCCATCCCACGAGTAGAAGGCGAGCGAGTTCGAGCCTTTGGTGCATTGAGCGGCGGAACGCACGCGCATTCCTGGAATCAGGACGGTTGGCTAAGCTTCACCTACAACGACGCGTGGCTCGAACGCATGGCTCGAACCGACTCAAGCGTACGCGATCAGCGAACGATTGGTTTCATGGTGCCGGGCATTCAAATTGCGATAGACGCTCGGGATGGTGAGAACTTCGGCGGATCGTTGGGTGCATTCCTCGCGGCGAACGTCTGCTTGTCGGCGAAAAATGGTAGCGATGACATAGAGCAAGCAGTCGAAGAATGCTGGATTGGAACCCACGGATATGTTGACCAACTGGGTCAGCGCCATGCCTATTCCCTAGCGTGTCTTGGATCGGTTCGCAATGACACCGGGACTTTGGTAAATGAGATCTTTCTTTGCGATCTTTTGAGTGCGATGGAGCTTAGCGATCGAATGGCTTTGCCTGGAGAGGTAGGTCCCAGCGAGTTGCTTAAGCCAATGGTTGGATGCACGCAACGACGACTCACGCGTACCATGGATCGCAAGTTTCCTGGAGTTCAGGGTCCCCGGAACTGGCTCGTTTCCTCGCCCGATGGAAAATATCTATTTGCTCCGATGCGCGACGAAAGGGGAATTGTTCAGGTGTTTCGCGTGGCTACGGCCGGAGGCGTTGTCGAGCAAATCACCGATTTGGAACAATCGATTGAAGGGCAGATTTCAATCGATTCGAGGGGTTCCGCCTGCATTTTTATCTGCGATCAGCGCATTTGTATCGTCGATGTTGCAACCGGCCAAGCAGTCTGGCTTACCGAAAAGAAAGAGGGCCGACTCTGCGGAGCGATCCACTTTTTAGGGGAGCATCAATGGATATTCAATCGATATGTTGGGAAAGAACCAGTTCGATTTGTGCAGGTGTTTTCTTGCGAAAGTGGCTAATGCAACTGCAAGTCTGAATGTCTAAATGTTGAACGGAACTCCGTGCGCAGACTATGCCGCTTTTCTCGGCACGGAGTGCAGTTCACCACTTTGAAGCCTTGGAAGTCGTCGCCGCATTTGTCTTTGGCGACCGGCA
>JANLUJ010000271.1:0-9404 GCA_031363425.1 Pirellula sp. | reverse complement strand
CCTAGCGTCGACTGGTCCGGAACGTTGCGGCTGCCCAGCGTGCACCTCCTTTGCTCCAAGCGGAGAATCAAGCTCCACCATCTTGGATATCGCCACAGCCAACCATCCCAAAAAGCCGACCGTCGAAAAATCGACGGAGCTTGAAAGTGCACTCGCCAGCACAACCGTTGAAGGTTTGGATGAATATCTTAGCGTCTGGACTATATAAGCCCATTTAATTGATATTGGCAATTGTGCGAATTTCCTGATCGAACACTGTTCATTGCTTTATTGCGCAAGGAGAATCGACGGGCGTGTTGAGCGATCCCATCAATCTCGTGGAGCCCTGAACTGTGAAATTTCTGACTTGGATATATCTGTCGGTTTTCTTTTTTTCCTTTGAAGTGGAATCGCTCCAGTCGGGCGACTGGAATCAATTCCGCGGTCCAAACGGTTCCGGTACCAATGCGAGACCGGTAATTCCCGATAGCCTGACGCTCAATGACGTTTTATGGAAAATTGATTCTGGAAGGGGCGGCTCCTCCTTGATCGCGTCGAAAGACAAACTCTTCATCACCTCGTACGAAGATGAAATGAGAACCCTCAAATGCTTAAGCTCGTCGACAGGAAAAGAGTTGTGGTCGCAGAGCATAAAGAAAATTCGCAAAGAGACTGCCACGCGTCCGAATGATCCGGCGATGTGCACGCCCGCCTGCGATGACCGCTTTGTTTGCGCATGGTTCCCTGATGCTGGCTTGATGGTTTGCACCCTAGAAGGCGAGTTGAAATGGCAAAAGGATCTAGGGCCTTTTTATAGTATGCATGGGATCAGCGCTTCCCCTGTTCTTATGCAAGGGAAATTGATTGTGACGGTGGACCAATTGCAAAACCCATACATTGCCGCTCTCGATGTTGCTAGTGGCAAAGAACTTTGGCGGGTCGATCGCCTGATTGGAGTAACCGGTGGATACTCCTCGCCGGTTTACATGCATCTGAACGATTTGCATTTAGTCGTCAGCGCCGGGCCGGGCGAGCTTGTAGCGTACGATCTCAATACGGGCGAAAGGAAATTGAGTTGCGCGGGATTGACGAATGCACCCGTCGGGCTGCCTGTGGTGCAGAACAATCGCGTTTACTACTCAGAGCCGCCAGGGGAGCCAATCCCTATGGAAGCACTAGGAAACGTCGACCAAAACAAAGATGGAATCATCGAACTCTCGGAAGTCCAAGGATCGGTTGGAACCTACCGATTGATTGAACGTATCGACAACGGATTTGGCAATTCCGACGGCAAAGTTGACAAAGCGGAGTGGGACAAGGCCTTTGGAACTTTTCTCAATAATGGTGGCTTGTCGTGCCTTGAATTGACCCAACGCGACGGAATTGTTGAGAGCAAAATCGCTTGGAAGTATGCTAAAACCACCCCCTACATCCCTTCGTTACTAGTCCTCGACAACATCGTATTTATCATCAATGACGGTGGCATCTTGACCAGTTTTGATGCCACTTCCGGCGAAGTCGTCAAACGATCCAGACTGAGCGATGCAACAGGGCAATATTATTCCTCGCCCGTTTCGGATGGCCAAAGAATGCTATTCGCCAACCTCGAAGGCAAGGTTAGCGTGGTCCAATGCGGACGAGAATGGAAGCCCCTCTCAACGCTCGACTTCGAGGAGTCTATCGTCGCCTCCCCCTCCATCCAAGATGGTCGCCTCTACATACGAACGGAAACACAACTTTACTGTTTTGGCGCGAGCAAAGGGTGAGAAGAAGACTTAAGGAGATCTTCCCACTTTCGCATCAATGATTTAGTTGATAGCTCTTGGGCTAACTCCGTGATTAGCCAAAAAGCTCGAACGATCCACCGGTCAAGGAGGTTGTACAGGTTTGGAAAATCTGTTTTTGCGGGCCCCCAACGAGCTCGTCTCGTTGGAGCCAAAGCTTATAAGCTAGAGGCGTGTACCACGCGAACACCCGCGTCCCCTCCCAGTCCAACGCCGGAGGCGTTGGACTGGGAGGAGAGGCGGGAAATGGTTGATGCGATCGCTTCTAGCCAGGAAACTTTACGTCCCATGGGCAAGCCCATGGGGGCGTAACCCGATGCTAGTCCACCGGCGCGCCGGTATGCGGACCGACGCTACTATCGCGATTCGACCTTTAATTCGGCAAATCGCCTTCGCATTTCTCCAAGAACCTTTTCGTGCATTGGATCAGCGATAAGGTCATTCTCTTCCAATGGATCGTTCTTTAAATCGAATAGTTGCTCTTGCTTAAAATCTGGCCAATAAAAGTACTTCCAGTCTTTCCTAACCAGTGCCTCCGAGCTGGGGATAAAGTCGATGTCCTTAATCGTTGCATGCTCGTAGAAGTACTCGTTGCGCCAAACGGGTTGCTCGATGTCTTGATAGAGAGCGGCAAAGTTCTTGCCTTGCATTCTTGGCGGAACGGCTAACTTTGCGGCCGTCAGGATGGTTGGTGCCAGATCGGCATTCAACGTTAACGCATCGTGTGTCTGCCCAGATCGATTGGCTGGCATGCGAGGGTCATGCACGATCAGCGGAACTCGAATACTCTCTTGGTGCGGATACCACTTGTCAGCCAAACCGTGCTCGGCGTGAAAGTACCCATTGTCTGTGGTGAAGATAACTAACGTATTCTCGTACAATCCCTGGGACTTCAGTTCGGCGATGACTTTGCCGCAGGTCGCATCGACCTCCGAAGCCAGCCGGTAGTAGTTCTTCATATACGCTTGATAGCGCTCTGGGGTGTCAAATCGCCAATGCCACCGATTTCGTCCTTCGTTTTTCTCATTGGCAATAAAGGGTGGTAGTCTTTTGAAATACTCGTCCCCTGATGTTTTAGGAATAGGTACGGTAACGCCTTCGTAAAGCGACATGCTTTGCGGTTGTGGCAGATACTGCTTTGGGTTTCCATCCTCAGCATGTGTAGCAAAGAATGCCAGGGTCAAACAGAACGGTTTGCCGGAAGGCTTCGAGCGCAAGAACTCGATTGCATCATTTTCATTCCTCTGCGTTACATGGATAGGTGTTCCATCCTTTTGTTTCATCCAATGCGTACCCGCATAAGATCGACCAAAGTCGAAATGCTCTGCCGGGAACTTGCCATTATGCCATTTCCCGACATGCCCTACATAGTAACCATTGGCCCTAAGAATTCCTGGATAAGTCTCTGACCAAGGAGTATCTAATGCGTCAAAAGCTTTGTTGCCATGTCGGGACATCCATTGGCCAGTAAAAAGCGTGGCGCGACTGACGCCGCAAATAGAAGTCGTTACGCAATTGTGGGTAAATCGAATTCCCTCTTTTGCAAGCTGATCCAAGTTTGGCGTCTTTACCACAGGATTTCCAGCGCAACCAAGGGTGTCATGCCGCCAATCGTCAGCAAACAAAACGACGATATTCATCGGCTTTGTCTCGGTTGCAAAAACAGATACAGCCAAATGGAATACGATCAAGTTAAATGCAATCCAAGTTTTCATGGAGGAGCTCTACTTCTCGCCGTGTTGAAAAAAGCATAAATGCAAATCGCATTTCAGTATTTCGGCATTGTACCGCTTTGATTCGTAGCGATGTTATACTGTCGTTCCGCAGACTTGCGATTTCCATGAACCGCACCATGCAACCTAACAATGCACATTGAATTATATCGAGATCTTGAATCGTACCATGCTTGGGCCATGGAAAAGGTGCTCAGGCAATGTCGAAGCTTGAACATCGATGCATTGAATGCGCCATTGCCACTTGGTCCAGGAAGCATCCTTGCAACCATCAAGCATATGGCAGGTGCCGAACGAATTTGGCTCGATCGTTGGCAGAACAGATCGAAATCGGGCTGGCCCGATTCACCGGATACAGTCGACGAGTTGCAGACCATGTTTGCGGAACTAGCGAGCGAGAGGGCCAACTGGCTAGAAGGCGATTCAGAGCGATTGATAACTGCAATCCAATACCGAGACTTGAAGGGTGGACAACACGAAAACATTCTCGGGGACTTGGTCATGCATGTCTTGAACCACGCTGTCCACCATCGCTCGCAAATCGTGCATTTCCTTAGACGACAAGGCAAAAGGTTGCAGGGTGGCATCGACTACATTTTCTTTCGAATTGCAAAGCCAACGATCCTCTTGTGTGCTAAAGTTGCAGAGGGTTGTAGGCTTTGGGGATTAGAAGTTGGAGAGACGACGATTCCCTACGTCGCGCCCGATTTGGAATCACTGGTTCAATATTGCCAATATGGTGATTGGGCAATGCATCGACTCTTCGATCAATGCCAGGACTTTTCGAACGAGCAGTTGGATCAAGACAGGGGAATGGGAATCGGTTCGATTCGCAAGTCACTTTTGCATATCTACGACGCCGAGTGTTTTTGGCAAGCGAATTGGGACGAGACGGGATCGCGTTTTCCATCCACTCCGACCACGACTTCGATAGATGAAATGGCCAAGCAATGGTCCGTCATGTCAGAAAAGAAAGCACACTTTTTGGAGCGAACGGATCGGAGTCAGCTTGGACGGAAGGTAATCGTGGACGTGGGAGGCGGGCCGATGGAATTTCACCTTTCTGAATCCCTTCTCCAATTGTCCGTGCATGGCACACTGCATCGCGCTCAAATTACCAACATGATTCGCACCGCTGGGAAATCGCCAGAAGCACTCGATTTCGTAGTCTGGCTCCGACAATCATGACCGACAGTCACGGTAGGTCACTCGGAGGAATGGCTTTCCGAGGGCCCACAAAATGGCTACTCAAGGCCGACCAAAATCAGATTGGTCAAGACAAAATCCAGTTTGAAGCGAGTTCGTTCCTGAACAGCTCTGGTCAAGATCGCAAGTTGGGAAACCATACGCCTTCCACTTGGGTTGCATTGACTGGAATGATCGATCAACGAAGTGCTTGCATTGCTGTATTGAGCTATCCTCAAAACTTCCGAGCACCGCAGCCGGCTCGATTGCACGACTCCAAGCCCTACTTTTGCTTTACACCGTGCGTGACAGATTCATTCGAAATTAGCAAGGCAAAACCGTTGCATTCCAAGTATCGATTTCTCGTTACGGACGCTCCGCCGAATCCCGATTGGATTCAATCACAATGGCACCATTTGAACAAGTAAACTGCTAGTGGCCACGAGGATGGACAGCATGACCGTCTCCACCAATCAGAATTTGCTCCTTATGCTGCGTTCTTCTTCGTACTTCTCCAGTCTGCTTTTCGCAGTGATTCTGATGTTTGCCAAAGCAGCATTCCGAACAAAAAACCCCCTAATGTTAGTAGCACGGCAATAACCCCTTTGCGGCCTGAATGTACAAAAGAGCGACTTGAATAAGGGAAGCGGGCAACGATGTTGTTGACGGTTGCTGGACATGAGCCAAACACTGTTCTAGTAACTCGGCGACTTCGGCTGCTGTGCCAAAGCGATCTTCAACTCGTTTCGACATCAACTTGGCGATAACGGAGCAAAGCCATTCGGGAATTTCGGGATTGATTTCGCGTATGTCGGTTGGCTCGTCGTCAGAAATGCGACGCATGACGCCGTAGGTCGTTTGGGGTAAACACGCGCGGCGCATCGATCTTACACAATAATCAAAAAATTGTCTTAAAGATTGTTGCCATAGGCCGGTAAACGAAGCCGCGTCTAACTCTCGCCCTTGATAAAATGCGTCCGAACATATTCGGGTCGTGCTGTGTCCGAATGCTTAGTTGAACCCGCGACCAACCTCAATCGACAATCGTCAAGTAACAATTTGAGCATGGAAACAATTTGAGCATGGAACATTTACCCGACGATTTTTTTGCGACGATTTTTCGCGCCAATTCCGCCGATCCTGCGGTTGTCATAGAACATGCGTTAGTTGCAAGTATTCACTCGCAAGTCATAGTCGCGTCGACGGAATTGGACTTTCAAACGTACGCGGAACTCGGCCATTGCGCGCTAAAATTGAAATCGACTCCTCGGCCGATTCTAACTCGACAATGGGGCGGAGAAGAGAGCGATCAATTGGTGGATCGATACGAGCAGTCGTTTTGGACCGTTCTCTGGGAGCAACACACCTTGCAAATATTACAGGCAACCTGGAGCACTTCATGTGGTTCGACCGAACGCAGCTGGGTCATCGCTGCGGACAAAGAATTGGCTGATTCGTTCATCTTGGATGTCGCACGAAAGACCAACGATCCGGGACAATCGATGCTGGTTTTTCGAAATGGGCATTGGAGTCGAAGCAAGCAATTGTATGAAACAGTTCAGCGAAGCAGCTTCGACGACCTGATTGTTGACGACTCTCTCAAGTCCTCGATCCGAGCTGACTTTTCGCAATTCCTTGGTGCACAAGAAAAATACTCTTCGTTGGGGTTGTCTTGGAGGCGCGGAGCTCTATTCATTGGGCCACCAGGAAACGGAAAAACGCATTGCATTCGGGCTTTGGTCAAAGAGCTGGCGATCCCTAGCTTGTATGTTCAGAGCCTAAGCCATCAATACTACGAGAGCGAGCAACTGTTGCAAATGGTATTCGATCGAGCCAGAGAGCTAAGACCCTGTGTACTCGTCTTGGAAGACCTCGACGCGCTTGTCAATCAAGACAATCAATCGTTCTTTCTCAACCAGCTTGATGGGTTCGAAAAGAATGTGGGGTTGGTAGTACTTGCGACCACCAACCACCCCGAAAGGATTGATGCGGCAATTATTAATCGCCCTAGTCGATTCGATCGCAAGTACCATTTTGGACTGCCAAGTTGCCGCCAGCGTAGCGAATTCCTCAAGAGTTGGCGAAGGAAACTATCGAATCAAGTTGACTGGTCCGAATACACTGTCGAGGAACTGGCGAACAATACGGAAGGCTTTTCATTTGCCTACTTAAAGGAGCTCGTCGTGAGTGCACTCTTGGGTTGGATGTCGAACCACGAAGTCAGCTTTGATCAACATGTTGCAAATCAGCGAGAGCTGCTTTCGGTGCAAATGGTAACGCCTACATCGACCGTCTTCGACTGACTGCGATCAAGGAAGCGATCGCAATAAATCCACAGAAGATTAGGGAGTTGGGCTCGGGAACCGATGAGAAGCGAAAAATATCGCCATCATAATCCAATACATACAGATTACCGGTGGAGTCCTCAGCGAAGGAAGAGATGTTGTTTAACGCTCCAAAATCGAAAGCAAAACGATCGTTCAATCGGATAAAGTTGGACCTTGTCTGCCCATCAAAATCAAAGGCCCATACGTTTCCCGTGACGAAATCTCCAAAGATATACTTTCCCTGTAGGGAAGGGTCACTGCCGTGATAGACGTAGCCTCCGGTAACTGAGTTTCCCTGCAAGGGACCGTTGCCGTGCAAATAATCGTAGACTGGGTCAATGGCACCAGTGGGAGCCGGGCCGCCGACGCCAGGCGTCGCAATGGTTCCCTCTCGAAGTCTCCAACCATAGTTTTCGCCACCGGTGCTGGAAGCTGACTGAAAGTTGATTTCTTCTCGAGTGTTCTGTCCAACGTCGCCTATCCAGAGGTTTCCGTTCGCGCTATCAAAACTGCTTCGGAAAGGGTTGCGCAATCCATAAGCCCAAATCTCGGCTTGCGCTGTAGGATTATTGACAAAAGGGTTGCTGGTAGGGATAGAATAGTTTCGACTTGGGTCACCGATGAAACCATCCGTGCTGGGGTCAATACGCAGCATTTTTCCGAGCATGGTATCCAAACGCTGACCGTTATTGAACGGATCATTGCCGCTGCCACCATCCCCAGAAGCGATGTATAAATTTCGATCCCTTGGACTGAACCCGATCCAACCACCGTTATGATTGGTAAACGGCTGATCGAAACTGATCACCGACGAAACAGACGATGTGCTCGCGATGGTGCTGGTTAGTGGATTGCCAGCCATCTGATAACGATTGACAACTGTTTTGCCAGCATTGAACACGCCACCTTGTTCCACGGCATTGGTATAGAAATTGCCGTTAGATGCATAGTTTGGATCGAAAGCGAGTCCAAGCAATCCTTGTTCACCACCTGTTGCAAGATTTCCAATCGTAATGACAGGACTGCTTGCCAGAATCTTACCCGAAAGGTCCAAGGACCGAACTGCCCCCCCCTGTTCTGCAATAAATAAACGGTCGCTAACACCTGGTGCGAAGGTTGCGAAGACGGGACGATCTAATCCTGTGGCGATTCGCTCCATCTGAATTGTCTGAGCCCATGCCGGTGAAATCACGGAGACCAAGATAATGAAAACCAACAGAAGGTTTACGGTCGAGTGCGGAGAATGACACAATCTGATCATGGTTCGCTCCAACATTTATCCCAAAGGTATGGATTGAGTATGTATGTTCCCAATGTGTGTGCCGTTGATGTTAACACGATTTCCATCGCGCAATTAATTGAAATATGAAATAACTTGTTAGGAAAAGTGGACCGCATGTGTTCTTACCAAGGATGGAAAGGTCGCCACGTTGTTCCATCGATTTTGCAAGGAATCGGCTTTTTTGTGCATTTTATTTTAGTGTAACGGTGCTTATCGCTTCCGCTGTTTTTCTTTTCTAGAATCCAATTGCCTCGGGGTGCCTATGAAACTCTTTGTTGTTCGATTCAGGATCGTTCCCCGAATCTTGTTGGGACTGTCGGCCTTGTTTGGGGCTGGCTGTTTCGATCATGATGCTTCGGCGTCGGACATAGAGGCGAAGTTTGACTTTGTCGAGATATGGGACGAAAAAGGGCGATCTCGCAAGGACTTTTTGAATGAAATTACACAAATGCCAGCGGGAATCTGCCAGCAATCGTTGATAGCAATGGGACATCCGGATGGATTTAAGTTTCCATTGGCGTCAGGAAAGCTGCTAGTGACTACCCGTACTGCGCCTGACTATCGCGACACACTGCCCTATCGTCGCCAAAAAGAGTCTGGTCTAACGGTCGATTCCAGCAAGTGGGGATCGCTTGGCGATGCAAGAATGAAAAATACCGAATCCCAACTGCTGCCGATTTTTGTGAACGCGCTCGGAGATTCCCCGATGGGCATGATGCTATTGGACAAGAAGTATTTGGGCGATCTCCAAGCGACAGAGCATTTGTACTTTATTTCTCGCCAAGTCGCTTCTTGAGTTGCTCTATTTCCAACAACAGTTCGCCGTCTGACTCTGCATAATCGATCGATTCTGAAACGGACGCAATACTCATCGTGACTTAGCTCCCTTCCTAACAACTAGCATCAATGTATTTTTGTTGTCACCAGAAGAAAATGCAATATGACGAAGGGGATGAAGGCCTGCAATCTTCAATTATAACATTGCCATTTGTGCCAACCCTTTGCCTTGACTTCAATTCGAACGTGTTCAACGCGATGACTTTGTACTGAGGTACTTTTTTGATGCGTGGTTCTGGGCTTGTCCCGGGACCTCGCAACAGGTTTGGCGCCCTAG
>JANLUJ010000238.1:0-12622 GCA_031363425.1 Pirellula sp. | reverse complement strand
CTTTCTTGAACACTGCTGTTGACCCTTTTCCTCTAACCAGTAACTGCTTTTCCACAAAGTGCATTACATGGCTTTTATCTACTTTGCTTGAACTTCGCGTGGGCTAATGGCTTTTGTTGACAACTTTTCGTTCGTCTCTACAACTACAACAAATAGATAGTTCTATTTAACTAATAGGGTACGATCATCCCGACTTGGGTAATGCTAGGACATAGTCCAACCATCGTTCAGAGTTGCATCCTTGGTTACGATAGCGATACCGTCACGAACATAACACGGTTCATACTGATCTGAGTCGCTCGCAGTCAAGCGGTTCATGACTTGGACGTGACGGCCAATCCGGCAGTTCTTGTCGAGTATAGCGCCGTCTATGAGGCTTCCCGAACCAATTCCGACCGGCACTCCGCCTTCGGCCTTTAGAGCGGCCAATTCTTGGTCGGTTTCCATGTAGTCAGCACCCATAATGATGCTGTTCTTGATGGTAACACCCTCACCGATGACGCAGCGAAGTCCTATGACGCTGTTTTCAATGGTGGTCCCTTTGCCTATCCTGCAACCGTCCGCTAACAGCGAGCTAGTAATGGTGGCTCCGTCGACCACCGAGGGAGGCAAAAAGCGAGCTCGGGAGTACACTGGCCTATCGGCGGAAAAAAGATCGAAGGGAGGATTGTTTTTGGTTAGGGACAAGTTCGCATCATAAAAAGCTCGAATGGTGCCGATGTCCTCCCAATAGTCGTCGAACAAATGCACTTGCACTTTGCGAGATCGAATGGCGGCAGGAAATACTTCTTTGCCGAAATCGTGATAGTTCGTCTTATTGAGGACGTCGAAGAGCAGCTCTTTGTTGAAAATGTATAATCCCATGCTGGCTAGGCAATCGCGGCCAAGGGAAGGAATCCCACGAGCATCGATCCAGCTTGGAGCGGTGGAAACCATATTGATTTCATCATCGGACTTTGGTTTTTCTAGAAAACCGGTTACACGTCCAGTATCATCACAACGCATAACACCCAGCGCATGGGCGGCGGAACGGTGAACAGGAATTGCAGCAATAGTCACATCGGCTTTGGATTCGATGTGAGTTTCGAGCATTTTCGAATAGTCCATTTGATAGAGCTGATCACCGCTTAGAATGAGCACATATTTGCAGTCGTTTTGGTCAAAGTAGCGAAGGTTTTTGCGAACAGCGTCGGCGGTCCCCTCAAACCATTCGGTCCCCCCCTCCATCGTTTGTTGAGCGGCGAGAAGCTCGACGAAGCCGCCATTGAAATTGTCGAAACGATAGGTTTGGCGAATATGTTGATGGAGAGAAACGCTCAAGAATTGGGTTACCACATAAATCCGATTGATGCCACTATGCAAACAATTGCTTATAGGAATATCGATGAGTCGATACTTGCCGGCGAGAGGGACAGCAGGCTTGGCGCGAATTTTTGTAAGAGGAAAAAGACGAGTACCACGACCACCACCGAGGATCAAAGAAATAACCTGGCGCATATCATTGAACATCGAAATCACTTAACCTTTCAACCAAAATCCAGGAGGCGCACATCATTGCAAGTCCACACCACTACTAGAATACTCTAAACCGCTTAAACCGGACAGTTTAGCCAGAGAAGAACCAAGCAATGAATGGACGAGAATTAGAGAAAACGCTGCAATTGGCCAAGGATATGGTGACGTTCCCATCGGTGAGCGACGTTAGTAACTCGGCGGTGAGCCAATTTGTAGCTGATCGGTTGGCATCCCTTCATTTTGAAATTGAATGGCTGAGCTACGTCGATGGCAAAGGGCAAGACAAAGTGAGCATCGTCGCTAAGCGGGGCGAGGGTAAAGGGGGTGTGGCCTACCTAGCGCATACCGACGTGGTGCCAGCGGAAGATTGGTCGGTCAATTTCTGCGGTCCTTTCGAGCCGAAAGAAAAGGACAATCGACTCTATGGAAGGGGTGCTTGCGATATGAAAGGATCTCTAGCATGTGCCCTTCAAGCCGTGGGTTCGGTATCACTAATAGATCAAACCCAGCCCATCTACTTCGTGGTAACGAGCGACGAAGAAGTGGGAATGCATGGAGCACAACTGGTAAACGCCAAGTCGATTTTTTTTCAAGAGATGGTAGCAGACAACACGGTAGGCATTGTGGGAGAGCCCACACGCTTGGGTGTCAACCATACGCACAAAGGAGTCCAACGATTGGCCGTGCGTGCAAGGGGACGCAGTGCTCACACCAGCACCAATCAGGGAGTCAACGCCAACTACCAACTGATCCCAGCGTTGTCCGAGCTGTTGTCGATTCGCGAAGAGAGCGAATCCAACTCGAACTACAGAAACAAAGTCTTTGATCCGCCAACTCTGTCATGGAACATGACAATAACCAACGAGCCGGAAGCGGTGAACGTTACGACATCGTTGGCACAAGTGAATATCTTTTTGCGAACGATGCCTGGCGTAGATCACAGGCCGCTGCTAGCTGCCGTCCAGTGTCTATGTGATAAACATCAACTGGAAATGGATGTACAAGAAGGAGTCGAACCATGGCAAGTGTCCAGTAACTCCGTATGGGTTCAAGAAATGTTATCTTTGGTGGGAATGACAGAATCCCACAGCGTCTGTTTCGCCACGGACGCTGGTATCCTTCAGCGCTTAAAAAGAATGTTGATTTGCGGTCCAGGTGATATCGAACAAGCCCACAGGAGCGACGAGTGGATCAGCTTTGATCAATTAAAAAGAGGTGTAGACATCTTTCGCAAAGCCTTTCAATATTGGGCCTGCCAGACCGGGAAATAAGTGGGATAGGCTTCTAGCCTGTCCTAAGGCGAGCGGCAGGCTGAAGCCCAATGGTACTCACATTCGGACGTGAGCCGCCGGGCGCTAGCCGCGGGTGACTTTAATTCAGTGAAATTGCCTCGTTACACCGGCGGCTAGCGCCTAGCCGCTCACAAAGTGAGTGCCATTTGGCTGAAGCCTACGTGCCGCGTGGGCGTTAGGGCACGATGAGTATATCGTAAGAAGGCAGTTTTTCCGAGCGAATGAGTCGCTTGTCATCGAGTACGAGTACGAATGCTCGTCAAATCGAACTGACCATTTCAGGTGGTTTTCAGGCCGCCGCTCGCCTTACTTCTTTACAACATTGACCACAATGCTGGCTGTCAACGCACTATTTGCCAAGTCGACAATACTGAGCGTTTGAAAACCAAGGGTACTAAGGGTAAAGCTAAGCGTTGCAACTCCAGCATCTTTGCTATTGAAGCTGTAACTGGTCTTGCCGCCCTTGGGATCGTTGCTGCTCAATGTAACCTTGCCTTGATAGCCGGTCGCGATGTTGCCGTAAGCGTCACGAGCAGTCACCGTCACCTTAAAACCCACACCCTGGGTAGCGGCGGTCGGAGTCGAGAGCGTAAATGTCATCGCCGCCGCTGCCGTAACCGATATACCCGATTGCGTAGCGATCATGACACCAGCAGAATCTTTCACGGTGATCGAATGCAATCCAGATGTCTTAAGCGTAGCCGCAAACGAGTGAACACCAGCGTCACTCGAAGAAAAAGTAAAGTTTGCTGGTAGGCCGGCTACGGCATCCGAGCTGCTGAACGCAACGGTGCCGCTGTAGTTTGTGCTAACGTTTCCAAATGCATCCTTCACCGTTACGACCAAGTTTTGTGCCACACCAGCAACAGTCGAAGGGAAGCCAGCCAGACCGATAGACGCGGCGTTCGCGGCGTTCACAACGATTCCAGTTTGGCTACCTACGGCAGCCGCAGTCACAACGTCCTTCACTGCAATTGATTGCGCACCGACCGTTTTCAAAATTGCGTTAAAGGTATGTACACCAGCGTCAGTCGAAGTAAAAGTGTAACTGGCCGGCAATCCGGCCTGAAAATCACTGCTGCTAAAACCAACAGTGCCTAAATAGCTGGTTGTAAGGTTCCCGAATATATCTTTGACTTTGACCGTGAACGATTTTGCAGTTCCTGCTGTGGTAGTTGGAAAGCCCGCTACCACAAAGGACCCCGCTGCGCTGGCAGCCTGTACATTAACGCCGGTGACAGTACCCGATATTGCGGAATTGACCGAGTCAGTAGCAGTAATTGAGTGAAGGCCAGCTGTCCTTAGTGTTACGTTGAACGTTTTTACGCCAGCTTCTTTGTTATTGAAAACAAAACTGGCGGGCAATCCAGCCAGCGCGTCGCTGCTTGAAAAAGAAACAGTTCCGCGATAACCAGTCGCGATGTTACCGAAAGAATCCAGAGCGTTCACAGTCACAGAGACTGCACTTCCCGCAACTGTTGAGCCCCCTACGGATAGTGATAGCGATGTAGCAATCGATGGAGCAATACTTCCAGTTTCGACGCCCCGCACGCTCGAATTACTACTGTCGACGGCGGTCAAAGTCTGAGCGCCCGCCGAGTTCAAAGCGACCGTGAAGTCATGAACGCCCAAATCGGTGCTATCGAATGTGTAGTCGACTGGAAGTACAGAATTGGCCGCGGATGTTACGAAATGGATTGTGCCGAAATAGTTCTTTGCCGTGTTACCAAAAGCATCTGCTGCCGTTACCTTGGATGTAAAGGGCTGGCCTGCCACGAGATTGGCGGATAACGCTACCTTGAATAAGGTCGCGGCTCCATTTACGACTTCGAAATTTGTAATGGTAGCCAGACTAGCTGGATTGGTTGAGTCGGCCATCGAAAAGGACCAAACCTGGCCATTTACAGTCGCAGTCGCCAAGTAGACAGAGAATACATGCTCTCCACCGTCGGCCGTAGAAAAGGTATAGGTATTTGGCAGGCTAGCAGCGACATCCGAACTGGTCAATCCAATCGTTCCGACGTAACTCGATATGGAATTGCCGAATTGGTCGATAGCCCGGACTTTCAATTGGATGTTTTCGCCAGCGGTCACCAGAACATGCCCTTTGCTATCGGCACCGTTGGGCACGGACAAAAGGAACTTGGAGAAGTCACTTGCAGCAACGGCTATCCCCGCCTCAGCTCCAGTCAACGCGCCAGTCAAATCTCGTACCGAGATCGATTGATTGCCGGATGTTTTCAACGTCGCCGAAAAACTATGAACTCCCGCATCTGCAGTGGTGAATGAATACATCGCAGGCAACCCAGCTTGAACATCGCTACTTGTGAAATAGACGGTTCCAGTGTATCCCGTCGCAGTCTGGCCAATCGTGTCGACCACACTGACCGTAAAGTTGTTGGAGTTTCCTGCCACGGTTGTGGGATAACCGGTGACGGCAAACGAACTCGCAACCGGAGCGGTAGCGTCGCTAGAGACCGTCCCAGAGATGGAGGGGAAGATCACATCGGTGGCGGTCAACGTCTGAGTTCCAACAGTGAGGAACTTGACGTTGGCTGCAGCTGCACCGTTCACCAACACTAAATCAGAAGGCAACACAGCTGCCGGATCGGAGCTTGTAAAGTGTACCGTACCGTTGTAGCTCGAAGCCTGGTTGCCGTAGACATCGCGAGCGACAATCGCGATCGGTCGCAGGACGCCAATCGCACCCGCTCCACCCCCCAACGCTAAAACCGATGCGACTTGTGGAGTCACACTAAGGTTGGCACCTCCGTTGATCGAACCACCGACCTCCGTCGCACTGACGAAGCGCGACCCCGACGTTTTCAATGTCACCGAGAACGTATGAGAACCCGCATCCTCTGGTGTAAACGTGTAGTCGGGCGGCAAACCAGCCAAGCCGTCGGTGCTGGCAAAGCGAACCCTGGCGGTGTATCCAGCAGCAATTGATCCTGTCGTGTCGATGGCCGATACCGTCACATTGAATGTGTTGCCAGCGATGGAAGTGGTCGGAGCACTCATTTGCAATTGCCTGACCTGGCCTGTCACATTGACAATGACCGTGGCCGCTGCCATGTTGGGTGCCGAGACGCTCACTGTCTGATTTCCAGCAGTCGCCAATCGAATCGCTCCGGTGAAGGAATGCGTTCCGGAATCTGCGGCAGTAAACAAGTACGGAATTCCAGCGTCGGCTGGATTGAAAGCATAACCAGATGCGGTGCTTGCAGCGGGGTCGCTGCTGCTGATGAATACCATTCCGCGGAAGCCTGGCACAATGTCGCCATTTGCATCAACGGCCGTAATCGACATTGGCAAAACCGATTTGGAAGTGGTTGTCGCAGGTGCCGTAACTCGGAACGTAACTGCACCGGCAAGATTTTGAACGTCAGCGTTGTCGTTGGAGAGAACGGTAACGCCGCTTGTGCTTGGGTAAGCCAAATCAACCGCACCATCACCATTGAAGTCGCCGTGCGTACCGGCTTCAAAACGACCTATTGGTGTAGCGAATTCAACCGAAGGGTAGAAAGTACCGTCCCCTTTCCCATGACTGACCATGTACTTTGATGCACCTCGAACAGCAAAGTCGTCGAAGCCGTCACGGTTAAAGTCCGCTACCTCGATTTCATATCCCGTCTGCCCGATCCCATAGGTGTGTGGAGCACCATAAGTACCGTCTCCGTTATTGAGCAACACGCTCATCGACGTGGCCGCATAAGAGTTTGGACAGGCAAAGTCAAGGTATCCGTCTTCGTTAAAATCTCCCGTCGCGAGATAAACGGGTGCTGAAAAGGCATAGTAGCTTGAATAAGGTTCAAACGAACCATCGCCACGTCCACGCAATACATTGACGGTGCCAATGCTATTGGTGTTCGAGGTTGCCATATCCATGTTGCCATCGTGATTGAAGTCGCCGATCACCAAATTGATATTGTTGCCAGCAACCGGAGCGGCGACTGGAGCTCGCAATGTGCCATCACCATTGCCTAACGATACACTCGCACTGTTGAAGTTCATGGTGCCAACGTCGAGCCAGCCGTCATTGTTGAAGTCCGCAATCTTGATGGAATGTGCTGATGCAGTGACAGGGAATTCAATCGGGGCGCCGAAGGTGCCATCTCCATTTCCAAGCAACACATCGAGCGCAGCTCCTACGACTACCAAATCGAGTTTCCCGTCACCATTCATGTCACCCGTACTGGCGTCCATCGCACCCGTGCCCGCTACATAATCCACTTTAGGAGCAAATGCTCCGTCAGCGTTGCTCATCAACACGCTGACGGAACTCGATACGCCTGTATTCACAACAGCCATATCACTGCGACCATCGGTATTAAAGTCCCCTACGGCAATGCCCGCTGGGTTGGTTCCCACCGAAAACGTGACTGGCGTCGTAAATGCCATCATCCGCCGATCTTCTAGATTTTCGAAACGGAGCGTTGCTTGCATGCGACGACGCACCGATTGTGTTCGGAGACGAGCATTTTTTGAATGGCTTAGAAGCTTACGCACAAACGACGAAAACATGAGAGAATTCCTAAAAGGTATGAACTGCTGGCAAATCCTGAAGAAGGGATATTGGATTTGGCCTACACTAAGGAGTAGGATCGGGCCGCCACATCCGCCACGACAGGGAAAAAAACGCGAAACTAAACCAACAAGCAGAGTTTCTTGTTCACACGGAAGAAAGTACAAGCTTAGCTGAGACTTGCCTTTATGTTGGCGACACGGTCGCGGCCCGTGAAGGTGTCGTTGGCGAAGCCTCGCACTCTTGAAGAACGCAACTTCATTGCGTTATCGCGGCGGCAGGGGTTGGTCCCGTAATGACTGCGACGCTCGTCGCAGAGTTACCTGAGCTTGGCAGTCTTTCGTGATCGAAGATCGCGAAACTTTTGGGTGTTGCCCCGATGATTCGTGCTCGAAAAGGTTTGACTTATCGGCGACAGAGTTATCCCTGGCGAAGTTGTGTCCCCACAGAGCTCCGTTGCGTTTGGCCCAGCGGAGTTCATCTTAAGCTGCGCGAAGAATAAATCAAATAAATGATGTTCGGCGGCATGCCTCGAAAAATCCCGGGGGTTCGGGGGCAGAGCCGCCGATCAAACGCGAGGCAGTCAAAACGAACCTGACGAAAGGCTCTCCTTCGACCTTGTGTCGATGGGAGCATGACTGATTTGCTAGGTTCACTCAGCTACAGCCATGAAGCTCTCCACTCGACTTTACGTCGGTGGAAGCAACGACTATCGAAGGTAGCGTGAGAAGTCACACGTCCATCGACGCAAGGTCGAATGGGGCGTTTTGCAGTACGTTCTTAAAAGCCAGTCTAGCTTCTAAGTCTTGCTTCCACCGTGACAAGCACGGATGGAGAGCAACTTACCAGCAATCGAGCACGGCAAATCAGAACGGTGGCGA
This sequence comes from Pirellula sp., assembly GCA_031363425.1. Lineage (GTDB taxonomy): Bacteria > Planctomycetota > Planctomycetia > Pirellulales > Pirellulaceae > JBKCUI01. Next base: position 4,409 of record JANLUJ010000238.1, on the reverse strand, counting down.
TCACCCATGTCGCCGAAAAAAACTATGATTCAAATTTGCGGCCGGCCGGCGACTTGGGTGCATCGCTTGAGGCAAATCCAATCCAATGGGCATGCCGCCGAATTGCTCAACTAGGGTTTGTGCGTATTCACCCAAGTAAGCTGGAACACACCTATAGGTCGGTGCTAGCGTGTGGTTATGTTATACTCCTACTACCTCGATCCTCCCACCGCTCAGGCCGAATATGAAACTCTCGGAAGGTCTAACTGTCATACACAATGGAAAACTCGTCGATGGCAACGGAGGGAGTCCGTTGCCGGATGCCCTGGTAATGGTTCGGGATGGTCGCATCGTTTATGCAGGAACCGCGGTCGAAGCACCGCAGATGCCACCCCAAACGCAAAAGATCGATGCAAAGGGCGGCACGATCATGCCGGGGTTGGTGGAAGCCCATTTTCATGCGACATACTTTAACATCGCAGCGCTGGAAGATTTGGATATCAAGTATCCCGTGGAGTACGTATCGCATCTTTCATCCGTCAACGCGAGACTCGTATTGGAATGCGGCTACACGGCGGCGCGATCGGGCGGATGTTTGTTCAATGTCGACTACTGGCTCAAACGAGCGATTGAAGGCGATTTGATTCCTGGTCCGCGCATGTCGACTTCAGGCCGTGAAATTTGCTCTGCAGGTGGATTGATGGATTGGAATCCTGAGTTCCGCAAAATAGGCATGGAGGGATTGGTGTTCATCATCAACGGTCCCGACGAGGCTCGACGGGCCGTGAGGGCTTTGGTCAAGGATGGAGTCGAGTGGGTCAAGACTTATCCGACGGGTGATGCCGCGTCACCAGATGTCAACGACCATCATACTTTGTGCATGACACTTGAAGAAATGAATGCAGTCGTCAGCATGGCCCACAATCACAAGATGAAAGTAACTGGACATTGCCGGGCAACGGAGGGGATCAAGAACGCATTACGCGCTGGCTACGATTCACTCGAGCACGGCACTTTCATGGATGACGAAGCACTTGAGATGTTGCTTGAACGCGACGTGCCTGTGGTGCCGGCACTCTACTTTGAAAAAGCAAGCGTGTTGTTGGGGAAAGAATTCGGCCTATCGCAAGCAGTTATAGACGGGCATCAAGAGACCTTGGATGGAGGCATGGAGAGCGCCAAACGCATTTTGAGATCAGGTGGACGTTTAGGAATGGGTGGCGACTATGGCTTTGGTTGGAATCCTCACGGCGATTACGCCCGGGAGCTTACTTTCTTCGTGCGCGATGTGGGACTCACGCCCTTGGAGGTCATTACGTGTGCGACGCGAACAGGGGCTGAGATCATGGGGCGCAGTCATGAGTTCGGGACAGTCGAGATTGGCAAACTAGCTGATTTGCTGATCGTGGACGGAGATGTGGTCGAGGATATTAGCCTGTTAGAAGACCGTTCTCGCTTCGTTGCGGTCATTCAAGCGGGAGTGATCAAGGCGGGAAAGCTGGCACCGCACTTTCCAACGGTGGTAACACAAGAAAAGTAAGTGGCTGTGTTTCGATGAGAGAATTACCTTTATGGGACCAACTTGGGTGGATGCATTCTAAGACGCACTCTACACCTACATCTACGTTACACGTCGTTGAGAATCAACCCAGTCGAGCACCGGACGTGCTGTTGATGCATGGTGTACTTCGAAACTGGCGATCCTACTATCCTTTGTTGCCATCGCTTCATGAATCTCAGCTTGCGGTTGCTCTATTCGACTTTCGAGGGCATGGAGATTCGACCAATCGACCCCATCAGTATCAAGTTATCGACTATGTCGACGATGCACAAAGCGTTTTGGAGTCGTTGGCCAAACCAGTCGTGCTTTACGGCCATTCGCTCGGGGCAATGGTAGCGATGGCTGCCGCGGCGCGGGTACTTGATCGTGTACGTTGTGTCATTATGGAAGATCCCCCTTTTGAGACGATGGGGAATCGACTCGCAGGAACTGCATTTCATCGATACTTTCATGGCGTCCACGAATGCGTTATTCAGTCGAAAGCAAATGACGCTCAGCTATTCGAGAACTTTTCGGATATTGTGGTTGGCAAGAAGCCGGATGGATCGCTTCTGCGCGTTCGAGATCAACGCGATGAAACCAGTCGCCGCTTTTCGGTTGCATGTCTGAGAAAAACTGATCCAAGTGTTTTGGAGCCGATTGTAAATGGGCAATGGCTTAGAGGGCTTGACTGGCACGACATGGTTGGGAGGTTGCAATGCGACGTGCATCTGCTGCAATCGGATGCCGTTTGTGGTGGCATGCTGAGCGACGATGATGCGTCATTATTGATTCGGGGGCTTGGGGGGCGATGTCGTTTCAGCAAGTTTGAGGGAGTAGGGCATAGTATCCATTGGCAAGCTGTTCCAAAGATATTGCAATTGATAGTAACCGCAGCAACATCGGAGCGAAATCCATCGTAACGGTCCGGATCAATCTATGAAATCAAATCGTTGACCACAGTTCCATGAACGTCCGTCAAACGAAAGTCGCGACCGCCATAGCGATAGGTAAGTTTTTCGTGGTCGATGCCCAGCAAATGGAGTAGCGTCGCGTGGAAGTCGTGAACATGAACCCGGTTTTCGCGGGCGTAAAAACCGTAGTCGTCGGTTTCTCCATAAGAGAATCCTTTCTTGACGCCCCCACCAGCCATCCAATAGGTAAAGGCATGAGGGTTGTGGTCTCGACCGTTCTTGCCTTGTGCGGTTGGCGTGCGACCAAACTCAGCCCCCCAAATGACCAATGTCTCTTCCAGCAATCCTCGGGCCTTCAGGTCCATTAATAGGCCCGCAATCGGTCGGTCGACCTCGAATGCTAACTCCTGGTGTTTTTCTTTCAACTCGTCATGCTGATCCCAATAACTGTGGCTCACTTGCACGAATCGCACGCCCGATTCACTCAATCGTCGGGCCAACAAACATTGCCGCCCAAAGTTTTCGGTCTTTGGTTGGTCGATGCCGTACAATCTCATCGTCGCCCCCGTTTCGCCACTGACGTCCATGACGCCAGGTGCTTCGGTTTGCATTCTAAAGGCCAGTTCCATCGACTGAATTCTTGCCTCGAGATTTTTGTCGGCTCCAACGTCATCCAAATAGGCGCGATTGAGCGATTGCGCAAGGTCCAATTGTTGTCGCATCTCTCTCGATGAAAGGATTGTATTGCTCATGTTGCTAATCTCGGCGACCTTCGTCGACGCTCGTTTGCTGCCGATGCGCGTTGCCTGATGGTCGGCGGGCAAAAAAGCCGAACCAAAATTTTGCACTCCGCCGTGCCCAAGCGTTGGGTTGATCGTGATGAAACTAGGCAGATTCTCGTTTTCGGAACCGAGTCCGTAGCTGATCCAAGCCCCCATGCTTGGTCGGACAAACGTATCGCTCCCAGTGTGCACCTTCAACAACGCGCCTCCATGTGCTTCGTTCGAACCATGCATCGACTTGATGAAGGAAATATCGTCGACGCACTCGCCGACTTTCGGAAACAGGTCGCTTACCCAAGCTCCTGACCGACCATACTGCTTGAAGCCCCAAGGGCTCTTAAGCAAGTTTCCGGTTTGCGCAAATTGCACTCTAGGTTTGTCAAACGGCAAGGGTTTGCCGTCGTCCTTCGCAAGCATTGGTTTATAGTCGAAGGTATCCACATGCGATGGGCCGCCATGCATGAATAAGAAGATGACCCTTTTTGCTCTGGCTGGGAAATGCAATCCGTCTGTCGACTTGGAATGGGCTTTTCGCTCATCAAGCAGCGACGCAAGCATCCATCCACCGAATCCATTTCCGATGTTTTTCAACAACTGACGACGTGGCAGTTTGCATCCAAAGCATTTGTGATCCCCGGCTGAACGGAACTTGCTGTTATTCGACATAGAGAAACTCGCTCGCCAAAAGGAGTGACCGACAAACTCGAACCCAGTCTTCAAGGTTCGAATTCATGGATGCCAGGCTTGGTTTTGAGCAAGACTGAGCGGAATCAGCGGACACGCTCAACAAGAATTCTCGAATGGTTTCGATCTCCCTGGTTTTTGGAGCTCGGCCAAACACGGTCCTCGTTGCCATCTCCAGACGCGCGAAGTCGTTACTTTGTTCCAAATGAAGTCGAGTCGCCAATTGCTTACCAATTTCCATTGGGAGTGGATTATTCATCATATACAAAGACTGGTGAGGAACGATCGTCACTGGGCGTCGTTCCACCGAGACGCCCGGTTCCACGTAGTCAAACGTCATTAAGAAGTCGGACATTGCAGCGCGATTGATGTCGAGATAGACCGTGCGGCAATTGCAGCCTATGTTCTCGGCTCCGCTAAGGTTCTTGATCGTAGCTGTAGTTGCATTTCGAGGTGCCCCTCCCATACTTGAGTTCAATACATCGCCAGTCGAAAGCAATGCATCTCGTA
>JANLUJ010000596.1:0-3719 GCA_031363425.1 Pirellula sp. | reverse complement strand
CGTCAGTGAGTTGGCTACGATCGCCGTGTTTTGATGAGCGCGATTGTTGTAGATACCGGTCTTGCCCTCGACTCCCAACTTTACACCAGGGACAAAGTTGTACCAAAGGTCTGCACCGACTTGGAAGCCCGCTAATGAGTTTTGGGTGTTGGCGGTGTAGTTCAAAAATCGCGGGCCGTTGTTGGCAGCCGTGTTGTTGTTCTGCCCCCGTGCAGTGAAACTGGCTTGTTCATCTATGTCCAAGTATCGGACACCCATCAGGAAGCTTCCTTGCAAGAATCCAGAAGGTTCTGCCCATCGGCGGCGAATATTGATTTCACCGTTGTTGAGCGTCGACGAATAGGTCAGGGTATGAACAAACGAACGGTCGGGATCGTCAAAACCGTTTGCAGGTAGAGTCCCGAAGTTACTTAGGAAAGAAAAGAGATTCGGTGTGGTCGAAGTCGCAGTGGCAGACTTCTCCCATTTGTTCAATCCAAAGTAAACGAGTTCAAGGTTGGCGCCAGGCCCCACTTGAATGTTTCCTTGAACGCCAAATCCGGCTCGGAGATCATTCAGCGGGACGTTGCTGGTCCCTAGGACAAAGTTATTGCTTCCGGCACCAAGCGATGACGTATTGAAATTGGAGACGGAACCTGTTCTCGACAAGAAGATAGCTTCCGCGGAAACGTCAAACCACCGTTGAGTTGCAATGCCCCCTTCTCCGTAGGGGCGCAACGAGCCTCGACAGCCAGCCAGTCGGCCTCGAAGCGCACTCAGCAGCGCAAAGGGTGATCGGCCAAATCGGTCGCAGGGGCCATTGCATTCGCCGCCGCACTGGCCGCCACATTGACCGTTGCATCCCATGCCGTCTTGGCCGCAAGGGATTTGAGGCAAGTTAGGATCCATGCCCATTTGCATGCCCATGGACGGGTCTCCTGCCATGCCAGGATCGCCGTACATGTTCGGATCGCCGTACATACCAGGCTCACCTGACATACCAGGCGGAGGTCCGGGAATTCGGTATGAAGCAGGCCCAATTTGAGGACCTCGGCCCAGAACGCTTGGGTCTAAACTCCCAGGCTTTTGAGCTTGCAGGTTCCCGCCGATTGAAGCGAGTGCCAAACCAGCGAATAGTTTTAGTTTCCAGCCTTTGAGCAACTTCATTGAAATCTCTCCAACGCAAATTTGCGATTGCGACCTCCGGTTGTCTTCGGAAACCGCAATTCCCCCATTGGAACAGATGCTTTGGACACCTGCTGGTCGGCACTGTTATGCCTCGAAACCGTCGAATAATCGGCTTGACATGCTCGTTCAATACAACGAGAACGAGCGGCAAACCCGATACCACCGACTTTATCGGCACCACCGGTATGAAAAGTTCGCTGAAAGAACGGGATTTCTCGTTACGGTCCGCAAAATTCCCCGATTCGCCTCCAGAGCCGTTTGCAAGCAATGTACGAAGTCTCCACTGTCTTGATTCTCTTATGTATTGTTACGCTATTGGCATTTTGGACTCGTACCTGGTCCATTCCGTATCCAACGTTAATGGTACTGGTCGGTGTGGCAATTGCATTTGTGCCGGGGTTGCCCAATGTTCAATTGACACCGGATATTGTGTTTCTGATTTTTCTTCCGCCGTTGCTTTATGCTGCAGCCTGGCAAACTCCGTTTCATGACTTTCGAAAGAACCTTCGGCCGATTGCCCTGCTTGCGATTGGCTTGGTGCTCGTCACAACCCTTGTGGTTGGTTGGGTGGCACATATGCTATTCCCCGGTTTGCCATGGGCCGCGGCCTTTGCCTTGGGAGCCATCATTTCACCTCCGGATGCCATCGCGGCGAGCGCAGTAACTCAACGACTGCGAGTTCCACGGCGCATCGTTGTCATTCTCGAGGGAGAAAGCCTTCTCAATGACGCATCTGGATTGGTCGCGTATCGAGTGGCATTGGCGGTTGCAGCCGGTGAGCACTTTTCGGTTTCCAACGCTGCCTCTCAATTCGTGATCGCGGCCGCCGGTGGAGTGGCTGTCGGTTGTGTCGTTGGCATGGCCGTAATCGCAATTCACAAACGATTGGATGAGCCACTGATCGAAACGGTGGTTACGCTCTTGACACCGTTCGCAGCTTACTTGGCTTGCGAAGCGATGCATTGGTCGGGTGTATTGGCAGTCGTTTGTGCTGGACTCATGGTTCGGCAAAGAGCATCCTATTTGTTTTCGGCAGCTACGCGATTGCACGCAACCGCGGTTTGGGAATGCGTGGTTTTTGTCTTGACGGGATTGACGTTCATTTTTATCGGGCTTCAGATGCGAGATGTCGTGACGATCCTCGCGACTGAGGAGCAGTTGGTTTGGAATAGCCTCGGAGCCGTGCTGATTCTTTTGGTCACGATCGCCGTTCGTCTCATTTGGGTTTTCCCGGCCGCTTGGATTCCGAGATTGTTGTCGGCAAAACTTCGTCAGCGAGACCCAATGCCGGCAGCTAGGTCGTTGCTATTAATAGGCTGGACGGGAATGCGAGGTGTCGTTTCTTTGGCCGCCGCGATGGCATTGCCCTCCGACTTTCCTTTTAGAAATCTAATCCTTTTCATCGTGTTTGTCGTCATTCTTGGGACTCTAGTCGTTCAAGGACTTTCCTTGCCATGGTTAGTTCAATGGCTCAAATTGTCGGGTGGCGGACCCTCAGCATCCCAACAGGAGATGGATGCACGCCTCGCGCTATTGGCCGCTGCGAACCTGTATCTGGACGATCGGAGGGAGACGGGAGTTCCTGCGAACGAGATCGAATACCTGCGATCCCATTTTCGAGCGCAAGCGGACAGTTGGTTGATGAGGTTGGATTTGGACGATGAGTCTCTGTTGGAAAGCCAATCCCAAGTTTGTCACAAGGCCTTCACCGGCGTACTGACGGCGCAGCGTCACCGATTGCATTTGCTTGCTCGCCAATCCATCATCGAGGAGACCTTGGTTCAAAAACTTGAACGCGAGATCGATATGGAAGAAACTCGTATCAAATCGATCTCGAACGTGTCTTGAATGTTGAAAACGTATTGACCAGACAATCATGGTTCCGCTAACTTGGTAAAGGCAATTTGGAGCGCGCGGCGTTTTACGCGGCTGCTTCGAATCTGTTCTTTGAGAGTTGTTTTCAGTTTTGTTTACGATGTTTTCAGTTTTGGTTAAAAGGTGATTCAGTGACAATTACGCGTGTTGGAACAAACGAAAAGTATTCAGATGGCTGGAACGGTATTTTTGGAGGCAAGGCTTCTAAGAAGGAATCCAAGGCAACTCCGGTAACCGAGAAGGCAGTCAAGAAGAACGCAACCAAGAAAGTAGCTCCAGCAACTAAGAAGCCCGAAGAAGCCAAAAAGGTGGGCAAAGCTGCAGCACCTAAGGCTTCTGCATTAAAAGTAGCTGCACCAAAAACAGCTGCACCGAAAGCGTCTGCTCCAAAAACGGCAAAGAAGGCCGCAATTGCAAAACCTGTAGCAACCAAAGCTGCAGCGAAGCCAGTTGCTGCAAAGTCAGCTGTAAAAAAAGCCGCCAAGAAGTAATTGTCGTTGCCGAAAAATAATCCAGCAGGACGAGCCTTCGTTATTTCTGAATCCCACCTCCTTGGAGGTTGTACAGCTTTAAAACGCCCCAATGGGCTTGCCCATTGGACGTAAAGTTCCCGGGCTAGAAGCGATCTCATCAACCATTACCCGCCTCCCCACCCAGTCCAACGCCTGTGGCGTTGG
>JANLUJ010000223.1:0-6577 GCA_031363425.1 Pirellula sp. | reverse complement strand
GGAACACACGGATCACACGGAAAACAAAATTGCATTTTCCTTTTCCTATCAGAACCGAACGATGAGACGAATCCACTTTTTTTCGTGTCTCAGCGTATTCCGTGGTTGCAATCAACGAGCTCAGAACAGATTCGCGGTCTTGATAATTCAGCTGACGGAGTTGACCACGGAACACACGGATCGCACGGAAAAACAAAATTGCATTTTCCTTTTCCTATCAGAACCGAGCGATAAGACGAATCCACTTTTTTCCGTGTCTTCAGCGTATTCCGTGGTTGCAATCAAAGAGCTCAGAATAGATTCGCGCGATTGGCGTGTTATGTCAATTGCGAAAGCAGAACCAGGTTTGATTGCAATTGAATGCAATCGATGGTCGCGATCGGCGATAGGTTTCGGCGCACCCGTGTTCGGACATTTTGCTCGGGTGCCACGCTTGAACCGACTGGAAGCGAAGGACGACTAAAACTCTTCGAGCAATTGCACAACAAAAACAGAGTGGTGGTTCCCGACAGGCGTCGATGAGAGAACATAGTAATTGCCAGGTTCAATATTGACATCGACTTCAACGGTAGAGCCCCAGCCATCCCCGGGGGCTTTGGGCATTCTCTTTGCACGAATATCGATGTGCCCATGGAACACCCGTGTGTTTTGAACTTCGTTGAAACGTGCATCGACCAAAAGTTCTTGTGAACTATCTTTGAGGTCAACTACTCCCGATATTTTGCATTTACCGGGAGCTCCAGGAGACGGATCGCATCGCGATATTAACTGCATTCCAATGGCTAAGTTCTTGATGCCCTGTTTCCCCAATCGGTCGATAATCTGTTGCAATTTAGGATCCGCCTCAGTCGCCATTTCCGAAGGCAACTGTCCGTTTGTCAACCACAAGACCCGAATCGCTACAGACATTTTTGGACGAGAGGTTTCCACTTTGATTTGCTTTAGGACGTTAATGAACCTTTGAGTTTCCTCGACTTGATCCTTTGTTCCTTTGAGCATCACAAGGCCCATATTTTCTTCAACAGCGATAGTAACGCCCGACGATTCCGCGAAACTGGAAATCAATCCCTTATGGTTTTTGAGAAAGTCCGTTTGAAGTTTCAAGAGCTCGGACTCTCCCGTTGTTCCTGAGTTGGGCTGGTCAAGTTCCTGCAGCATGTTTCGGAATTGTTTTTGCATTTCTTCTGTGCCCGAAACAATCAATGTGTTACTTCGCGTATCCGCGACAATCCGGCCTAGATTGGAGTCCGCAAATATCTTTTGCAGTATCGCTAAGGCATCCGCCGCCTGAATGTTGTTGCATCGAAAAACCTCAATTCGTTTCTCTCCAGCCTCTGCGTTTTTCGTCGATGCCTTTGGTGGGTTTGCAGGGATATCCTGTGCCAAGGTAGGCCAGCACGCGCCGGCAAAGTAAATGGCTGCAATAAGAAAAATGCGGATGGACATAAATGTTTCCTGGTTAAAGCTCAGAGGTTGGTTTGTTGCAATATTCTTGTAGGACGCTAGCAGCGTCCACCACGTTGCTGACGCTGCTAGAGTCAGTTTGTGCTCGGAAGCACGACGTAGAATTCGACGTCGGGATCGTCGTACTCAACGCGAGCACAGAGGAAACCCGTAGCTGCATAGACTGACATCCTATGAGGTTCTTGTACGGTAGATGGTGTGAAAAGTTCAGCGGGGTTTTGGATCGCTTCGCTCGTGATTGCTTGGGCAGGAATGTTGCTCGCAGGTTGATTGGCAATTCGAAGCATCAACAGAAGTGAGGCCGCAAGAACGGAAAACGCAATTGCCGCACTTGTTCGCGAGTCCCATTGCGACTTGCGCGTCGGTACGAACGGCTCATTAGCTTGCGTCAAGCCGTTCTGGCTCTTCCGAAGGGCGGCCTGTATTTGTTCTTGCCACGCGGGGCTTGGGGATACGCTTACATGGCAGCTCCGAAGAGTCTCTTCAATCGTTCGTGTTTGGGATTCGAGTTCTTGGCAATTCGAACAGGTAGCCAGATGCTGTTTGAACGCGGCCTGCTCTTCATTGCTTAGAAGCTCCAAAAGGTAATCGTCTAATTTTCGACATAACTCTGGTTTCATTGGAAAGCTTTAGTCCTTACTGGATCGCTTGTTCGGTAGTTTGCATTGCAGCAAGAGTTGTTGAGACCTGTTCCGTTTTTTCTGCAATCTCGTGAGGATCAAATTCCTTTCCCTCAAAGTCTTTGTTCAAAGAGCAGGCCTCGTTCAAGGAGCAGGTGGTTTGATGCTGCTTGGCCCGGAAATCATCTGTCCATAGGTTCTTGACAATTCGAAAGAGCCACGTTTTTAGTGCCAGCGGGTCTTTTAGTGAGTCCAGATTTCGCAAAGCGCGCAGCATGGCCTCTTGGGTCAAGTCTTCGGCTAGATGTTGATCTCCGCAAAGGTGCATCGCAAATCGATAAACGCTCAGCAGATGATCAGGCAACTGATCATGCACGCTTTTCGGTTTCCATTGGTAGGAATTTGGTCGACTTGCACTACTAGACGGAGCAGCTACTGAAACGTCAAAGAAATTTTCGAAAGATTTCGAGGTCGAGCCACGAATTTCGAATGAAAGCGTGCGTCACTTCGATATTCGAAATTCCTTGTTCGGTGTTCGATATTCGAAGGAGCCCGAAAGTGAGTGCCATTAGTGCCATTTGGCTGGAAGCCTGTCCCACTTCAATGAGTTTGCCGGCTGGGTAAGAGATGCAGCGACTTGAGAATCTTTTGAAGTTTTGGCAAAAGTACGTCGATACGACTCGCTCGCACGAAGGCGAACGACTTGGGAGGTCCACGTCGACTACTACGGATGGCGGTTTCTCAATTTTGGGGAGGTCGCGACCTATGTCTATCGAGTTTTTGAATACTGTGATTGGTTGTTTGTTCTTTGGAGTATGGCTAATTGTCGGCCATATCATGACGGTGGATTATTTTTAGTAGCTGATTGACGGTCGTAACGACTAGCAATCTACTTAGTCGTTCTGTTCCTAAACATTATTGCTCAATCGCTTGACTAATCCTATCTCGATGGCCGCTGCAATCCAATTGCCCAAAATCAAGTTCTGTGGCTTGACCAGGACAGAGGACGTATCTGCGGCCATCGAATCTGGGGCGGACGCGATCGGACTGAATTTTTACAAGCCGAGCTCTCGTTATGTTTCACCGGAAATAGCGAGGGGTTTGAGCCATGTTGCCGACACTCGTGTTTTGCGGGTAGGCGTTTTCGTGAACGCGTCGCCCGTCGAGGTTGACGCCATACTGGCTATTTGTCCGCTCGATTGCATACAGCTCCATGGAGACGAAACGCCCGAATGGATCGACCAATCTGCAACGTTCCCTCGCTTGCAATCGATATATTTCATCAAGGCCATTGCTTGGCGCGATTCGGTAGAAGACCGTGAGAACGCAATCGCTTGGACTCTCAACCGCCAACCTCGATTGCTCGGACTTCTAGTCGACGCTTATGATCCCATTCAGCGCGGTGGTACTGGCAAAACGGCCCGTTGGGATTTGCTTTTCCCTCGGCCTGAAGAATTGCGAAATACAACCATTTTGTTGGCCGGTGGTTTGACTCCGGAAAATATTTCGCAAGCAATCCAAACTGCAAGACCGGATGGGGTTGACATCGCCTCCGGCATCGAGACTGCCCCTGGGATGAAAGACCATTCAAAAATGCGAGCAATCGCAGAGGTTTCTAGGCGAATGCTCTTAGAACAGTCTTAGGCGAGCGGCACGATGAAAACTACCTGCCAAGGGTTCCAATGGGAGAGCGAGGCTCCTGCCGAGCTTGGCATTGGTTCGGCAGGAGCCTCTCCCTCCCAGTATAAACAATGTTGCCGCTCGCCTTAGGATGGGCCGCAGGCCTGTTTTCGAAATAAAATTGCCAATAACCTGACACGCTAGCAACCCGTCGACGGCGCCAATGGGCATTTTGGGGAAACCTTGCTAAACTTACGGTCTGGAAATGTAGGACGGGTTCTCACGCCGTGTTACACCTTGCTTTTTGTACCTTCGAACAATTTGAATCGGTTTGCCCATGAGTTTGGACCAATACAGTTTCTGCCCTTGCGGCAACGGAAAGAAGATCAAGTTCTGCAAGTGCAACGAGCATTTTCCGGAGATGCAGATTATCCACCGAATGATCGTCGGCGAACAAAATGTCGCTGCCCTGGATCGCATCAACGCAAACCTCAAGACGCTGCCGTCAGAACCATGGCTTCTGGCCATGAAATCAGAATTGTTACTGCAATTGGGTGAACTGGAATCGCTCGAGGAAACCTCAGCGAAGTTCATACGCTTGCAACCCGACAACCCGCTTGCCAAACTGTATCGCTCGCTGGTTGCGGTGGTCCGGGGCAACACCGAAGAGGGGGCAACGTTGATGCTGCAGGCGATCTCGGATGCAACAGAAGCGTTGCCACCGATGACCGCCACGGTAGCTATGAATCTCATGGAGTCGATGGGTCAGCGAGGCATGATTTTGCCTGCTTTGCTCCATTGTGAAATGCTGCTCGACATGGGTGGCGATATGGTTCGCGTTGCGTCTGGAGCCTACGACTCGCTCGTTTCGCAGTCCAATGCCAATACTCTTTCCCGCGAGTCACTCCCCTCGCCGACCGAAGTGGAAGATGCGCCGTATGCCGAACGACTTGCGGAAGCCAACGCATTGGTCAGTTCCTATCGAATTACGACGGCGAAAACCAAACTCGAATCGATGCAACGTGAATTTGGTGCTCAGGCGCCGATTCTGCAAGTCTTGCTGTATTGCCAACTCATGCTGACCGATGTTGAATCGGCTGGTACAACTTGCCGGAAGCTTGCGGACATTAAATCGTTGCCAGAACCTCAGCGCATTTACTACCAAGCCCTTGGATACGATTTAGCCCCCAAGGCCAACGGTGTATCTGTCAACGAAGAACTGTGTCAATACGTCATCGAAGACAGTGAATTTGAAACGAAGCTCCTTGAAAACAAGCACCTCCTGCCGATCGCGGTCGATCAACTCAAGGGATTGCTCGATGCAATTCTCAGCGAAGAGGTGCCGCCCAAGCTGGCGTTTGTATGTGTCGAACCGGTGCTTCAAGAACAGTTCAGCGAACTCGATGCTGCCCGGAGCGGAAGCTGGATGGCATACTACGGAAAGCAAACGGATAAACCTGCTCGATTGATTTCGCTCGAGCCACCGATTGGGACGAGAAGGGCCATTCTTGAAAGCGTCAAGAAAGATCTTGGTATCGGTTCGCTCAATCGCGAACTGTTAGAAAAGTTGCCATCGTCTTATCTATCGCAAGTCACTGCTTCGATCATGCTTCGTAAGCAGGTTGCACCAGAACGAAGGGCGGCTCTAAACGATGCAACGCGGCAATTGGTACTGGACGGATTCCTGGATTATCCACAAGAATGTTTGTCCGGAAAATCACCTCGCGAAGCTGCCGGTAACGATGCCTTAAAGCTCAAGCTTGCAGCCTTGCTTTTGCATTGGCAGGGTTCGGGTACTTCGGCTTTGACCGACAATCAATTCAAGGACCTTCATCAGCAACTTCATTTGAAAGTACCAAAGATCTCTGCCTCCGAGGACGTTTTCGATTTGGTAGGTGGTGCAAGCTATTTCTGGACCGACTTGAGCGACATCGATGCAAACAGCTTGATCCAATTGATGCAGTCGGCTATGACGCGCGGAGTTACGTCGGTTTATGAGAACTTAGTTCAGCGCAGCGAGCAGATGCAGTGGCCTGACGAGTTCAAACTTTCTGCCGAGTACACTCAGCTCAATCTCAAAACCAGAATCACTAGCGATCCGGCCGAGGCTGAATCGTTGTTGAGACGAATCGTTGAAGCAGGCAAGGAGCTTGGCGTGCCCATCGGAAACGCAGTTCTGGAAAGAGTCGAAGTATTGAACATGCTTGGCCGCTCAGGTGAGTCGCGGCAGTTCTTGGAACAATCACTTCGCGACAACCCGAACGATCCGGTTCTTCTTCAGTTCATCCAAATGGCCATGGCGCGACAGCAGCAAGCACAAAGAGGACGTGGCGGTCGACCGGAAGCCGCGATAGCATCTAGCGCAGCTCCGTCCTCAGGACTGTGGACTCCAGGTCAATCGGATGAGCCTCAATCTAGCGCAGGAAGCGGATCAGGCGGGGGTAGCAAGCTTTGGATTCCCGGTATGGATTAGGAATGTAAGTCCAGTGTAGCTCGGCACTCCGTGCCGACAATGTCGCCACGGAGTGCCGAGCTACACATGCGTCCTATCTTTTGCCTGTGACCAATTCATGCAACGCGGACCAGGTCGATGAAACGGCGGAACACATTCTTTCGGATGTTCCCCACTGGCCGCCCCAGGCGGGCAAAATCAATACGGTAAGGATGAATGCTCCTAACATAGCAACAGGCAGAGTTGGATCGGTTTGGCCAATCGCGGCTACCTGCCGGGCATTACCGCAGAGAGGTGCTTTTCGCATTTTCGGCGGCGTTAGTTCTGCGAGTTGCTGAAATTCAACGTCGACTTGGTTGGACAGGCCGATCCACTTGTGCGTGCATAGGACGCTCCAAAGCATTTCTTGATAGAGTAGTTT
>JANLUJ010000137.1:0-1889 GCA_031363425.1 Pirellula sp. | reverse complement strand
CCCGCCTTGCTCGACCTAATCGTTCAAGTGCCTCGGCGTTGCGGATCAAGATCCCGCGTTGGCTAGCGGCGCCGGTTCCGACCATGACCGCCATCGGTGTTGCCAATCCCAGCGCACACGGACACGATATGATCAAAACGGTTACAGCCGCAACGACCCCTTTTGGATAATCGCCGACAAGCCACCAACATACCAACGTCAGTGCGGCAATCAAAAGGACTGTCGGTACGAAGATCGATGAAACTTGATCTGCAAGCCGTTGAATAGGCGCGCGACTGGTTTGCGCTTTTTGCACCAGCTGCGCGATGCGAGAAATGGTTGTATGCCGACCATCGACGGTTGTCTGTACGATGAGGCGACCCGTTGTATTCATCGAACCCGCAACTACATGCTCACCTGGACATTTTTCAACAGGCATCGATTCACCTGTTACGATCGACTGATCGACCGAGGATTCACCTTCGACAACCACTCCATCGACGGCAATGCGTCCGCCTGGTCGAACGACCAGCTTCCAACCTATTTGAACATCCGCACTACGTACCATCTCCGTGGAACCATCCATTGCCAATCTTTCCGCTGTCTCTGGCTGTATTTTCAAAAGTTCACGTACCGAACTCCCGGCTTTGGCACTGGCTCTGGCTTCAAACCAATGACCAAGACTAACAATTCCGAGCAGTCCAGAGGCTTCCGCAAAGTAAGTCGGTTGTTCGAGTTTGAAGAACATCACAACCGTTGAATAGACAAATGCCGTCGTAGCCCCAATGGAGATCAACGTATCCATGTTGGTTGTCCAATGAACGGCCGCTTTCCACGCTGATTTATAGAATTCAAGCCCTGCAAAAAGGATCACCACCAACGAGCCAAAAAACATGGTCCATGGCATCCATGGGCCGTGCCAATGCATTGCGGTGGCTGTCCAATGTAATATTTCCAAGGGCGCCCACAGCCCGATCCCGACGATTGCCCGGTGTCGCCAAGTTTGTTCGTTCGATTGTTGTTGCTTTTCAATGTCGCTGTGCCCGTCGCTCGTTTCGCTGGCGTCGATCAACTCCGCTTGAAAGCCTCGCCCCTCAACGGTAGCAATGACTGATTTTGGTTGCAGATCCCGGCCCTCGACTTCAGCTGTGCCGGCCGCGAAACTGACACTAGCAGAGGTCACATCCTGGCGTGCCTCGAGCGCTCGCTGTATACCTGCAGCACAGCCTGTGCAAGTCATTCCAGTAACACGGAGGCGTATGGCTCCTGGACTGGACGGCTTGGTTACAATTGGTAATTCTCTCAACCCGCACCCTTAATCCATTTCGTACGCTTTGTATTACCCAGTCGTCGGGCACAACTCAAGCAGCATTGTACTACGAAAATATCCAGGAGTTTGGCCTTCCTCAAGAATCATCCCATGTATGGCAATGGCCACAAATTCTAGCAATCCACTACATTAACAGCCAGCCCGCCTAGGGATGTCTCTTTGTATTTAACTTGCATATCAACCCCTGTTTGGCGCATCGTTTCAATGACACGGTCCAACGAAACAAAATGCTTGCCGTCACCATACAAAACAGCCAATCGGGCCGCGTTGATTGCCTTTGTCGCACCCATCGTATTCCTTTCAATGCAGGGAACTTGCACCAACCCAGCAATTGGGTCGCATGTCAGTCCGAGGTTATGCTCCATGCCTATTTCTGCTGCGTTCTCAATCTGCTCAATCGTGCCGCCCATGCATGCAGCCAATCCGCCTGCTGCCATGCTGCACGCAACTCCCACCTCTCCTTGGCACCCCATTTCCGCTGCAGACAACGACGCATTTCGCTTGTATAGCAAACCGATGGCCCCCGCGGTCTTGAGAAAGCGATGGACGCCTGCTCGATCAGCCTTTGGATAAAAGTGCA
>JANLUJ010000123.1:0-5979 GCA_031363425.1 Pirellula sp. | reverse complement strand
GATGTTGCGATGTGCTTACTAGCCATTCAATATCGCGTGGTTTCCGAAAGTCCGATCCTGGTCGCTGCTAATCGAGAGGAGTTTTTTGATAGAAGAAGCACGGCACCCACCATTCAATCGGGTAAGCCGCGAATCCTATGTCCCACCGATCAACGCAATGGCGGAACGTGGCTTGGAGTCAATCAGCATGGCATATTTGTAGGTATCTGCAATCGCCGAACCATGGAGCCTCTTGGTAGCAATCGTTCGCGAGGGCTGTTGTGCAAGGAAGCTTTGAAAGCTACTTGTTCGCGAACAGCGCTCGAACGGATCTTGGAAGAATTTGACAAACACCAGTTTGAAGCCTGCAACCTTGTGGTTGTAGACCGAGACGCTGGTTTTGCGATTCTCCACGAGACGGAAAACGAAATTATCGAGATGCAATCTGGGCTGAATATTATCGGGGGTCGAAATCTAAACGATCCTCGAGATGAACGTGTCCAACTTGCAAATCGACTACTTACTCTGCAAACGCTAGACTCACCTGTGAAGTTCCTAGCGGTTGCTAGCAAAGTGTTCGCTCGATCGCCGTCTCCAACCGGACGCGCCAACATGGTGCTAAGGGGCGCAGATTACGGGACCGTATCGAGCACCTTGATCGCTTTAGGGGCAAAACCTCGCGATGCGATTTACCAGTATGCCGACGGTCCTGCCGATGAAGCGAGATACGAGGACTACTCACCTTTGCTCAGAGACATACTCAGTCGCGGATTGCGAGAAGCGCGAACGAAAGTTTCGTTAGCCGACTAGTCTTTTGGACAGCCTACGACGAAATCAAAAGCCCTGCCTTGGAAACAAGACAGGGCTTTTTTATTGCATGTTGCCGACGCAGCCTAAGCGGAATGCCATTATTCCAAATGGACTATTGCATTAGTGCACTAATGCAGATAAGTTAGTCCTCTCTCAGAAATGGTTTTTGAACCTCATTCGGAAAAGTGGCAGCTTAATCGCCACATTTGTTTGAAGGTTTCACTTTATGCATATCGATCCAAAAAACGACACGCCAATCTTCAAGCAAATCGTCCATCAGATTCGCAGCGGAGTTGACACCGGCCTGTTCAAGCCGGGTGAAATGCTCCCTTCACTTCGGTCTTTGGCAATCGACCTTACGGTGAATCCAAATACCGTGCAGCGGGCCTACGATGAACTGGAACGGGAGGGGATTGCCATCGCAAAGAGAGGCGTCGGCATGTTTATTGTTTCGAAACCTCCGATCATGGACGATGCGATCGGCCAGCGGATCCTCTCGCAATTCGAGAAGACGATTGCCATTGGGGCAAAAAAGGGCATGACCCCTGAGCGTCTTCGTCAGGCATTCGAGCAAGCCGTACAAGAACACTTTTGGCGAAAGGTCACGAAGAAATGAATGCGGCCATCGCAGCCAGTGAAGCATCGATTTTCGCAATCAAAACGCACCTGCTCACGAAGTCGTTTGGGAAACAGATTGCGGTCGACAGAGTAAGCCTCTCGATACCTCCTGGTCAAATCTTTGGTTTGCTCGGACCCAACGGTGCTGGAAAAAGTACGCTTATCAAATTACTGATGGGTTTGATCGCTCCCGACACAGGCGAAGTCAACGTGCTGAGCAATGATGTCGCAGCCGATCGCGATTCGTGCCAACGAAAATGTCGCATTGGCTATGTGCCAGAGATTCACCAGATTTATCGCTGGATGCGAGTCGACGAGGTCGTTCGTTTCTGCAAACCATACTATCAGCATTGGGACGATGGCCTCGCAAACCAACTATTGGATACCTTTGAATTGCCGATCAGCAAAAAGGTCAAACAGCTATCAAAAGGGATGACAGCCAAGCTTGGTTTGTTGCTGGCGCTGTCGCATCACCCTGAGTTGCTAATCCTCGATGAACCCACTTCTGGTCTCGACCCATTAATGCGAGAGGAGTTTTTGGATGGAATACTCTCATCGTTACGGCAGGGTGAGCATACTGTCCTCTTTTCCAGCCACCAAGTGGATGACGTTCGGCGGCTATCCGATACGATTGGAATCATGGATCAAGGCCAGTTGCTGTTGACGGCATCTGTCGACGATTTAGCGGAAAACGCCAAGCGGGTTCATGCCGTTCTGCACGACGGTTGCCTTCCAACTGCCTGTGTCAAGAACATGGTTCGGCAACGTTTCAACAGACGAGAATGGATCGCGACGATGTATCCTGCTTGCGATCTCGACGTGGCTGAGCTTTCCCGGGATCCAGCCGTGCAGTCGTATGAAGTCTGTTCCGTCGGACTTGAGGACCTCTTCAAGGACTTAGTCAAAGGGCGACGAGATGCAGCGTAACCTCATGTACAAAGACTACCGACTGGTGCGGCATTACCTAATTGGCCTGGCCATCGTGGTGCTTGGTTGTTACACATTCCTCGCGTGGGGAATGGATCATTTGCTTGAGTTCAACGCCTACTCCGCAAATGCGCGTTTGGCCGTAGTGCTCTCGGGCTGTAATTACTGCGCATTCCTGTGCTCCTTCTTTTTGTTCGCTTTGATCGCGGGCAATACGTTTGCGATGGAAAGGCAAGATCGCTCTTGCGAATTCATGGATGCTTTACCACCGAACCGAATTCAAAGATGCACTAGCAAGGCCGTCGTTGTCGCGGTTCCACTTTTGATTTCCGTTGCCATCAACGTGCTGGTAGCCTTCCTAGCCAATCGAATTGCGGTTGAAGCCGCTATAACGGAAAGAATTATCCCGATGAGTGTCGTTATGGACATAGTGTGCCTACTGCTGGGCACCATCGGAATTGCGTGGTGTATTTCAAGCATAGCCACGAATACAGGAGCACCGATTCTCCTTGGGCTAATTTCCCCATTGTTAATCATGAACGCGGTTTTCCTCGTCAATTACCTATTGGGCCACGAAGCAAAGGACTTTGAGTTTTTGCATCAAAGCGGCCGCGCTGGCTTGGTGACAGGCATCCTTGGATTCTTGATTGGCAGTCTATGGTTCATCCGTGAGGGTCGCGCTTAATAAATCTGGAAGTCAAAATGAAAACACGAGCCAATGCGTGCAATTCAAGAAATGGAAAGTTGCATATAAGCTGGTTGATTGGAGCCTTGGTTGCCATAGGATGTGCAGCTTTATTTCTAGACGGAGCCGTTCGAAAAAACGTTCAAGCAAATAGCTTGACTCCCCCGATTGCCGTGGACATCGAATCGCAACTGCGATTTCTCGAACGCCTGCATGAATTAAAGTACCACAAACTGACCGACGAACTGCGACGCGAGTCAGCGGCAAAGGTAAGCATTGAGCGGGTCCTCAATTCGGTTGAAGCAACCGAGGTCGACAAACGGCGGGCTCTGTTCTACCAACTCTGTTGCAGCACCAACGTGATTGCAGTCTTGCCGGACGACCAAATCAAACAAGCGGCTGCCGACGGGAACATGCAATTCGACCAATATTTTTCGGCCAATGTGCCTTTGAACTTTGAGGATCATTCGCTCGCAACGCAATGGGCTATGACATTGAAATTGAATCGTTGCGTGGATGAAACGCGATGGATATGTTCGAAGTTCGCTGCTGCCTTCAAAAACCTGCCTGATTCGAAGCTTGGAAATAGACGCAGTGAGTTTTTTGAATCGATTGCGAGGCAGTTGGATTTGCTTGGGAGCAAGATCGACGTAAAGTCAAAACGATTGGATGGAAAGCAATTTGAAATCGCCGAGCTTCGGGGAAAGTGGGTGCTCGTTCGATTTTGGAGTGCTTACTGTGCTCCATGTCGTGCAGAGCTGCGCAAACTCAAGGCCATCTACGCCGCACATCGAAATGCCGGTTTTGAAATTGTTGGAATCTGCATGACCCCATCCCAAAGCCTCATGGTCAAAGGCCCCGACTTCGAAAAGTCAGAGTGGACGGAACTTTGGGATAGTGAAAGCGACGCCAACCACAGTTTGGTGGAGCAGTTTGGAGTTGTCGCCGCACCGACCTCTTTTCTGATAAATCCCGACGGGGTCGTTGATTCATCCGACATTCGAGCCGACGTCGAATCAGGCCCAAGCTCTCTAAACGAACGATTGAAAAAAGTGTGGCACGGTGGTCCCCACCGTGTAGACGATGAGTTGACTCGGCATCATCGCGATTGAGTTGATTGATAAAGCCAAGTTTCGCAATTTGCTTACGCTTCCGCGATCTTTGGTAGCCAATCCGAAACCCAAATCCTCGATTGGCCGTGCTATATCCAGGTACGCTAGGAAGCCAACATCCCCGAGCCGCGGCAGCCGCCAGCGGCTCGGGTTAAACGCTTGGAACTACTTTTTGACTTCAAACTCTGCGTCGATTGCGTCGTCATCTGCCGGGCTCTTTTCTGGCTCGCCGGTTGGGGCAGGACCAGATTGGGCGCCTAATGTCGAACGGAACGCTTGAGCCGATTGATCGAGTTCCATGGTCGCTGCTTTGATGGCAGCTGCATCATTGGTCGCGATCGAATCTCGTGCTTTCTTTATCGCTTGCTCTAGAGGTTCACGATCGGAGGCGCTGAGTTTGTCGCCCTGCTCTTTGATGGCTTTTTCGAGTCCATGAATAGTGTTTTCTGCTCTGTTCTTTGCTTCCGCAGTTTCCACGAACTTGCGATCTTCGTCAGCATGCGATTCGGCGTCCCTTCGCATTCGCTCGATCTCGTCCTTGCTCAGGCCGCTCGACTGCTCGATCTTGACGCTCGATTGCTTGCCCGACTTGAGGTCTTTGGCGGAGACATTGAGAATTCCGTTCTGGTCGATGTCAAACTTGACTTCGATCTGTGGGACCCCTCGAGCTTGAGCATCGATGCCTTCTAGGTTGAACTGGTCTAGCAATCGGTTTTGCTGAGCCATTTTACGTTCCCCTTGAAATACGCTCACGGTGACGGCCGTTTGCCCGTCTGCAGCCGTGGAAAACGTTTGCTTCTTTTCTACTGGAATAGTAGTGTTGCGTTCGATGAGGGCCGTTAGAACACCGCCTTCTGTTTCGATGCCGAGTGTTAGCGGCGTGACGTCGAGCAACAGTACGTCGCGTCGATCCCCCGACAACACTGCACCTTGAATGGCAGCGCCCACAGCTACGACCTCGTCGGGATTCACTCCTTGATGAGGCTCCTTGCCGAAAATGTCCTTTACAATTTGACGGACCTTTGGAACACGCGTCGATCCGCCGACCAATACGACCTCATCGATATCCGATGGCTTCATCTTGGCGTCTTGAAGGGCCTGCAACACAGGCTTGCGACAACGTTCGATCAAGTCATCCACCAGCCCTTCGAAGGTGCTGCGTGTGATGGTCATCTGCAAATGCTTGGGGCCTGTCGCATCGGCGGTAATGAACGGCAGGTTGATGTCCGTTTGCGGAAGACTGCTAAGTTCCTTCTTTGCCTTTTCACAAGCTTCTTGCAATCGCTGCAATGACATAGGCTCCTTCCGCAAATCCAAACCGGTGTCCTTTAGGAATTGACCAGCCACATGATTGACAAGGGCTTGGTCAAAGTCGTCACCACCCAAGTGAGTGTCACCGCTCGTGCTGATGACTTCGAAAACCTTGCTATTGTTTTCGTCATCATTGCTCATGGCAACCTCGAGAACGGATACGTCAAACGTACCTCCGCCCAAGTCAAATACGATTATCTTCTGGTCTTTTGTCTTGTCCAACCCATATGCAAGGGCTGCAGCCGTGGGTTCGTTGATAATACGAGCTACCTCGAGGCCGGCGATCTGGCCAGCGTCCTTGGTTGCTTGTCGTTGAGCGTCGTTAAAATAGGCTGGGACAGTAATGACAGCCTTGCTGACGCGATGCCCAAGATACGATTCTGCAGCTTCCTTGAGTTTGCGGAGCACTTTCGCGGAAATTTCTTGAGGCGTAAATTGTTGATCGCCGATTTGGACTTTAACGTATTCGTTAGCTCCGCCGACAACTTGGTACGGCACAATCTTCTCCTCCGATTCGACCTCGGAGTGACGTCGTCC
>JANLUJ010000120.1:0-4103 GCA_031363425.1 Pirellula sp. | reverse complement strand
CTTGGAAACTTGACCGCAGTGGTAACAACAAATTCTGTCAGCAGTGGAACTTCGATTCAGGTTGGCACGGTCCGGCCGGTGATCACATCCAGTACGGCAAATCTCTCATTGACGGCGAACACGATGACGATCAATGGATTTGGTTTCGATACGACGGCCGACAACAACACGGTCGCATTCAATAACGGCGCAGTAGGTACCGTTTCAGCTGCGACAGCGACGGCACTGACGGTTACATTTACGACCAGACCAAGTGCTGGTAGCTTGACCGCAGTGGTTACTGCCAACGGCGTGAACAATGGAACTGCCGTACAAGTAGCCACAGTTGTGCCAGTGATAACTGTTAGCTCCTTAAGTCAGTCCGCCAATTCCACGACGGTTACCATCGCCGGTTCTGGCTTTGACGCGACTGCCTCTCGCAATACAGTTGTTTTCAACAACGGAGCGGTAGGCACTGTCACCGGTGCCGCCGCCACGTCGTTGATTGTTACTTTCTCAACCAAGCCGAATTCAGCAGGAAGCCTTACAGCGATAGTCACTGTCAATGGAATTCCAAGCGGGACGGCGGTGCAAATTGCTAGTGTGAGCCCAATAGTAACGGCAAATACATCCATTTTGACCATCAACTCTGCGAGCATTCTGATCAGTGGGTTCGGCTTTGACCCAATTGCATCGCGAAATACGGTAGTGTTCAACAACGGCGCAGTGGGCACGGTTACCGCGGCTACAGCCACATCGCTGACGGTTAACCTTGGCACCAAACCAAGCGCTCTTGGCAGCTTAACTGCAGTCGTAACAACCAACTCGATCTCGAGCGGCGCCGCGGTCCAAGTTGCTGCCGTGATCCCTTCGGTGACAGTCAATACGGCAGCCATTTCTTCGACTGCCATGACCATTACAATTCGCGGCTTCGGGTTCAGTACAACGGCCGGCAATAACACAGTCGTGTTTAACAATGGCGCCGTCGGAACAGTCACCGCTGCAACCGCGACGACTTTGACAGTGACGTTTTCGACCAAACCAAGTGCCGGAAACCTAACGGCGGTGGTCACCGCCAATGGCGTGAGCAGTGGTTCGGCGATTCAGGTTGCTACGCTTGCACCGGCGGTAACTTTTAGTTCAACGAATTTGCTTGCCACCGCAAACACGCTTACTATTGCCGGCACTGGCTTTGACACAACCGCATCGCTCAACACGGTCGTGTTTAATAATGGGGCAGTTGGAACAGTCACTTCAGCAACCGCAACATCGCTTAGCGTGACATTATCTACGAGGCCAACTGCAGGTAACTTGACAGCCGTAGTGACCACCAACGGCGTAAACAGTGGTTCAGCGATTCAGGTCGCTGCGGTCAAACCGCTAGTAACATCGAGCACGTCCAATCTAGCTCGCACTGCTTCCACGGTTCTGATAAACGGTTTTGGTTTCAACCCGGTGGCGGGCAGCAACACAGTAGTATTCAACAACGGAGCTGTTGGCACAGTTACTTCGGCCACTGCCACTGCTCTGGTCGTAACCTTTTCGACTAAGCCAGTGAATACTGGTAGCTTAACGGCAGTGATCACAACGAGTGGTACCAGTAGCGGCACAGCCGTGCAAGTGGCGAACATGACGTAATTCGTCAGGCATCTACCGGACCTCCGTGATGCCGAACTTGCTTATCGCCCGACATACCTATCGCCCGACAAATTGATTCAAGTAACGATAACTTTGAGCCAAGGACTCTTTGCGATTTTCGAGAGTTGCCTCGTACGCACGGTCTTCGACCTCTACGCACACGGGACCTTGGTAGCCCGCATCGCCAAGAACCGAAAAGAACTGGCCCCAGTCGATTTCCCCAAGTCCAGGCAGTTTCGGCGAATGGTACAAGTTCGGGTGCGCCAAGATCCCGACCTCGTTGAGCAAATGGCGATCGATACGCACATCCTTCGCGTGCACATGAAAAATTCGATCGATGAATTCTCGCATCGGTTTTAGATAGTCCATGCACTGCCAAATCATGTGCGATGGATCGTAGTTGAGCCCTAAATTTGGACTACCCAGATCACTAAAAAGTCGTCGCCACACAGCTGGCGACGATGCAATGTTTTTTCCGCCGGGCCATTCGTCCTTAGAAAACAACATTGGGCAATTTTCGATCCCAATCCGAACGCCACAACTCTCTGCTAGATCGACGATCGGCTTCCATGTGGTCATGAGCCTAGGCCAATTGTCGTCCACGCTTTTGGTGTAATCGCGTCCGATGAAAGTATTGACTTGCGTGAGTCCGAGCTTAGGAGCAGCGAGGATAACTTGCTTCAGGTGTTCGACGCTCCGCTCCGCTTCAGCAGCGTCCGGTGCCAGGCAATTTGGGTAGTAACCTAAGCCGCTGATATGAACTCCGCTCTTATTCACAAGTGCTATGATGGATGAGACGGATGTGTCGTTAAGGCCTGCGACATCGATGTGAGTGATACCCGCATAGCGTCGATCGGCCTTGCTCGGCGGCCAACACATGACCTCCACATATCGATATCCGATCGACGCCGCGACATCAAATACTTGTTCGAGAGAAAGTTCGGGAAGAATCGCACTTACAAAACCAAGTTGCATCATGATCTTTAGCAATGGGTTTGAGGTTGAGAGTCCAGTTGGATTTCGCGCGTAGGTCCGCATCTCCGAGGCGGACGCAATTCGTAGGTCCGCATCTCCGAGGCGGACACCTCAACCAAGCGGAAATCCGCGAATCGGAGGAAACCCTGCTACGCGGTACGTTCCAATCAGCATGTTCCAGTCGGTTGATCAGCATAAATGTGTACGCCAAAATAGCTCGTTGGACAACCGCTAATTCGAATGGCATATTAGTTTTCGCAGAGGCGAGCGACTTAGCGTATACTGAAAACCATGGGATGACTGAGAACGGTCGAGAACTGCGGTGCAGGACTGGATTTGAGGAACTATGCAATTCAATCAGAACGCACATCCGACGGTTACCCCAGAGCAATGGAAGATTCTAGTGCAAGCCGCACAGGACAAGGCGAAACTTGCTGAGCTATTTGATCAAAATCGCGATAGACTGAAACGAATCGTCAGTTCATCGATGGATCGTCGCGTTCAAGGTCGTATGGATGCGTCCGATGTTTTGCAGGAGACATTCATCGAAGCCTTCGGTCGGGTTCATGAATATTTAGCCGCTCCAAACGTTTCGCTGTTCGTTTGGCTAAGGTTTTTGGCCAAGCAGCGTCTAGCCATGATGCATCGTCAACATCTGGGCGCACAGGCGCGCGATGCACGTCGGGATATGCCATTGCCGGAGTTTGCGAACGGACACGACGCTGTTTCAGAGCTAGCTGCCCAGTTGGCCGCTCGCTTAACGACCGCCAGCGCGGCTCTGTCACGAAAGGAATTGGGACTCAATATTAACAATGCGTTGGAAAAATTGGATGAAAAGAGTCGCGAGATCCTTTTGCTGAGACATTTTGAACAGCTTTCCAATTGCGAATCCGCGGAGGTTTTGCAGATTTCGCCAACAGCGACACACAACCGTTACATCCGTGCGCTTGAACGCCTGAAACGAATGCTCAACCCGATCGCAGGGTCAGAAGCATGATCGACCATGAGTCTGATTCCGATTCGAATGTTGAAATCCCCGACGCGGTGAGCTTGCTGGCTGAAGACTTTTTATCCATGCATCGCGAAGGTCGAAGTCCCGATATCAACGATTTCTGCCTTCGTCATCCTGAGTTTGAAGAGCGCATTCGCGATTTGTTCCCAATGCTTTTGATGGTCGAACAATGTGGCGTGGCTGCCAATATCGAGGCTGCGCAGACTAAAAACACCATACCAGGTCAAAGTCTCCCAGAACGCATCGGCGACTTCAAGATTGTCCGCGAGATTGGCCGTGGCGGCATGGGAATTGTCTACGAAGCCGAGCAGCAGTCGCTTGGGCGTCGTGTCGCGCTCAAGGTTCTGCCAACAAGTGCGACATTGTCTCCATCGACAATCGAGCGGTTTCGTCGTGAGTCGCGAGCAGCGGCCAGACTCCACCATTCCAACATCGTGCCGGTGTTCGGTGTCGGCGAGGACGAGGGTCTTCAGCCAGCAAGCTCACCGCGTCGGGGATT
>JANLUJ010000118.1:0-6421 GCA_031363425.1 Pirellula sp. | reverse complement strand
CACCGAGAGCGCTCGCGGCGGCGGTTTTGCCAACTTCCGCCGCAAGTACCGCGACGTGGAAGCGATCGTAATCGATGACATTCAATTCTGCTTGGGAAAAGCCGGAACATTGGTGGAACTTCGAAATACGATTGACATGTTATTGCGTGATCGTCGACAAGTGGTCTTGGTCGCTGACCGAGGCCTTAACGAATTATCCGGCCTGGGTGCAGATCTTTATGCAAGGCTTTCGGGCGGAATGGCCTGCGGAATTGATCCGCTCGACGCAAAAACCCGCATCGAGGTCCTCAAGCGCATGTGCACAAAATCACAAGTGACCCTTTCTATCGCTAGCTTGAAGTCTTTAGCCGAGCAAAGCTGTGGTGATGCAAGAGTGCTACAAGGCGTTTCACATCGTTTGGTCGCACAGCAACGGGTAATTGGTCGGCATTTAACGGAAGACGAAGCCATTCGATGCACATTGGATTTGATTAGGTCAAGCCATCCAATTGTGCGCATGAACGACATCGAGAAGGTAGTTTGCGAGGCCTTTGGTCTCGAAGGCAAAACGCTTCGAGCCAAGACAAAATGTCAAAATGTTAGCCAACCTCGTATGTTAGCCATGTTCTTGGCTCGTAAATACACTCGCACTGCGCTGTCGGAAATCGGCGATTACTTTGGCAACCGACAGCATTCGACTGTCATCTCTGCTCAGAAGAAAGTAGAAAGCTGGATCCAAACAGACGAATTGATAGGATGTGGACGCGGCCGTGTTGCAGTTCGAGACATGTTGAAAAGCTTGGAAGCAACGTTGCAGGTTGGGTAGCGCACGATCAGGTCTTCTTGATTGGGCAGGTCTTCTTGATTGGGATTTTTTAGTGGCTAAGCTTGTTAGGTGGAGGTGCATTCATTGGAGTTCACCTACCTCTGTCTCGCAAATTCGAATGGGATTTTCATGAATGTGTTTTTGATGATTCGCTCCTCCACAGTCGCATGTTTGTTCGCTTGGGCGTTTATCATTCGGGTAGCTGCTTCTGATGAAATGGGTTGGTTTCAATTTCGAGGTCCGACGGGTGCGGGGCTTGCGAATGCTAAGTTACCGACGGAACTATCCAACAAGAAAAACGTCGTTTGGTCCACTTCAACTAAAGGAGTGGGTTGGTCCTCACCAGTGATTTTGAACGGTCAAGTCTGGTTTACATCGGCTGTGACCAAAGAAGCAACCCCCGAACAGATTGCAACCAAACTCGAGGGCGTCCAATTCGCCCAAATCAAGACGATAGCGCAATCCGTCGAGTTTCATGCAATTTGTCTAGACGCTTCGACAGGCAAGACGATTCACGACATAGTGCTTGCTACAAACGACCATCCCGCACCCATCAATCCAATGAATTCTTATGCGTCACCCACACCAGCAATTGCCAGTGATAAGGTTATTTGTCATTTTGGAAATTATGGAACCTGGTGCTTAAATACAAAGACAGGCGTGACTGTTTGGTCAACCAAGCTCGTCGTCGACCACAGTGTGGGGCCAGGAAGTTCTCCAATTGTTTTTGGCGACAAAGTGATTTTGGTTTGCGATGGCATCGACCAACAATTCGTTGCGGCTGTCAACCTTGACGATGGCAAGCCAGCCTGGAAGACAAATCGTCCGCCAATTCGAGCAAGCAACGGTGAATTTAGAAAGGCTTACAGCACGCCTTTGATTATTCAAGTCCATGGTGGACCTCAAGCGATTATCCCCGGAGCCCAGTGGACTGTGGCGTACGATCCGAATAGTGGCGACGAGGTTTGGCGTGCCGATTGTGGCGATGGATTTTCCACGACATCGATGGCAATATATGAAAGTGGTTTGATCGTTATGTCGACGGGTTATACCAAACCGGAATTTGTGGCCATTCGCCCGGACGGAAAAGGGGATGTTTCCAAAACGCACATCGCGTGGCGGGCTACGAAAGGCGCTCCAACCATGTCGAGCGCGGTGGCCCGCGATGGGGAAATGTTTGCGATGAGCGACACTGGCATTCTGACACGCTTTGACGCTTCCACGGGTCAAGAAAAAGCTCGCAATAGAATCGGTGGTAATTTTTCGGCTTCACCCATCTTTGCTGGTGAACATCTCTATTTCTCGGACCGAAAAGGGGTGGTGACCGTAATCAAAGTGGACAGTGAAATGACAGTGGTCTCTACCACTGCTTTTGGTAGTCCAATTTTGGCAAGTCCGGCCGTAATTGAAAACGACTTGATCGTCCGAACGGAAGCAGAGATCATCCGAATCGCTTCCAATGTCTCACAATGAAAATTGTCTCTCGCTTCCGACATCAATGTGAATAGTATCCTTGTTTTTTTGCTCTGCTTGGCTGACCCCAACGGGTCGCACAATGATTCATGCGTTCAAACTCCAATGGCAAGATCGGCAAAGATGACAATCGAAGGATTGCCGACGTTGGTATAGTGGCCGGTAAACTTGAGTTCGCCACGTTTGACATTTACTTGAAAAACCGCGATGTTGTCCCCTCGCTGATTACAACAATAAAGGAACTTGCCGGTCGGATCGAAGTTGAAACTACGAGGATAATTTCCGCGCGTCCATTCCTCTCCCACCAAAGTAAGGTCGCCGTTTGGTCCAACGGAAAAGATCCCAATGCTGTCGTGCAATCGGTTGCCTGCGTAGACAAACTTCCCATCCGCGGACACCAAAATTTCCGAACAAAAATTACTGCCCGCGAATTCCGGCGGCAGCGTGGATATCGTTTGCCTCGAAGCCAATTGCCCATTGGTAGCGTCGTAGTCGAACAACATGATGGTCGAGCCCTCTTCTTGAATGGAGTAGAACCATCGGCCATTCGGATGAAAATGGAAATGGCGAGGCCCATCGCCTGGTGGCACCGAGACGGATGGTTGATCGTTCGGAGTGAGCATCCCTTTTTTCTCGTCAAACTTCCACATGAATATTTGATCCAGGCCCAAATCAGCGTGAAACACATATCGACCAGCAGCGTCCGCTTGAATCATATGGGCGTGCGTTCGATCGTGTCCGCTGAAGGCAAAACTGCCGGGAGGTGCACTCGTAGCTTTGGTGGGACCTATGATCCCAGAACTATGTTTTACGTCCGTTGCCTCCCCCAATTGTCCATCAGGAAGAATTGGCAGCACCGCTATGGAGCCACCAAAATAGTTTGCCACCAACAAGAACCTGCCTGATGGATGGATACTCACGTAGGTCGGACCCGCACCGCCAGACCGAACTGTATTTAGCAACGTCAATTGTCCATCTATTCGATTGATTGCAAAAGCGCTAACAGTTCCTTGTTTGTCTTCACCCACTCGGTCGGTCTCATTGGCGGAGTACAATTTGCTTTGGTCCATATTCATGGCCAGACAGCTAGGGCTTGTGCCCATCTCGTAAACTCCTGTGGGTGTCATTGCACCCGTCTCACGATTCACTGTGAACAAGTGAATACCGCGACCATTGCCTGGTGGCAAATCGACTTGGGTTGGCAACATGTCTCGAAGTGGTGAGCTGAACGTTCCGACATAGGCAATGAGGGGCCTTGCGAATTCGGCAGACTGCACTTCGGGAAAAACAAGAAGGTGTGGGCTTGTGCTCGCCAAAACTGCAGAGCTTTTCAGGAACGAACGACGGGAATGGTTAAGAGAAGTCATAGTGAAAAACAGTTTGAAGGATGCCTTGAATGGTCAGGTCTAATCTGCCTTCATCCAAAATGGAGCGGCAGCAAACCACAGAAAGCAGGAAACCAACATGATAGCCTGCATCGGAACGGAATCGAGCTTATGGAACATGAATAGCAACGGGGGCCCAATCGTGCCGACAAGTGATGACAGCCCGATTAACTTGGCAACTTTGCTAACGGGATTTGCAATCGAATTCATCGAGTGACTCGCTGATAGTTGAAAGGTCGCTGCGCGGAGTAATAGGATCAAGGTGATCGGCAGGCTGAAACCTACCAGTTGAGCCTGAGGCACTAGCCGATCAATATCAAGAAATCGGCTAGCGCCTCAGGCTCAATTTACAAATATCATACTTTGCAAACTGCGGCTGGCCTAAGGGCGAGCAACAGCTTGCGTTTTCTCTTCATTGTTGCCGATGGTTTTGGACAAAATGACATAAAGAATTCCACATGCGATCGACGTGGGTAATGGCAAATAAGAGGCGAATACATCGAGATAAATGTGAGCCATCATGGCAATGCCAACGGGCACAAGCCATGCAAGCAGAACCGCTACATTGAACGACGAACCCGATTGCAATGCTGGATCAGTGGCTATGCCGAGTCTGTCCGCCAAGAAGTGGTCGACCACGATGATCGCTCCGATCGGCGCAAGGATGGTTCCATAGATACCAACAAAATCGAGCAGCTTCATGGCAAAAGCTGGAAAGATCCCAGCGCCAATGCATATCGCACCTGCAATAAGCGTACTCGTATTGCGGCTCATACTTGGCACGATCCCTTGGAACGCAAGTCCAGCGCGATAGATAGTTGGATTGGCGGTCGTCCAACCGGCGATGATCACACAAATGAGCCCTGTCCAACCGACAGCATCGTTGACCATTGTTCCCGGATCTTTGCCTTCATTCGGGTTGACGCCATGAACGCGAACCCAGTACACCAAAAGCATTGCAGCACAAATCCACGCGACATAGTGCCCCAAAAACATTCCGGCCGCCGAAGCATATCCTGCGTTTGGTGATTTTGCGAATCGAAGCACTGAAAGATCCGCCATTCCCAAATGCATGGCCGCGTTGCAAAACCAAGAGAAACAAACAATCCCCAGGAAGCTAATTTTCTCTGGGGTTCCAGGGGGTGGAGTAAGCAACTCCCAAACATTGTAGTTATCAAGCTTGCCAAGCGTCACCAATGCACATGCGATAAAAACCAAAAACATCCAGGGTGCCGAATAGTGCCCCATCTTGGCAACAAAGCCATACCCTTTCATTGCAACCAAGGTCATAGCGAGTCCGAGGACGATGCATGTCGCAACCCAACCGAAACCAGTCGGCATCGTGGACTTGAACGTCGGCATCGTCATTGAGGGAAAAAAGGGGCCAACCGCCGTCGCTGAAACCGTGATCATGGCGCCCGCAAGAAAACAAAAAAGGATGCCGTTTGCCAAGTTGTAAATAGCCACGAGATTTCGACCGGCGATTTTCTCCATTTTGAAATAAAGAGTTAACCGTTGCTTGGTTGCAATCTCAGCCGTCAAAAACCGCCAAGTCAATACGGCCAGCAAATTCCCAAGGAGTAGACCGAAAATCAGACTACTCGCCGAAGCGCCCCACGCCACGAACAAGGGCCCGATCATAAATTCGGTGCCAGCGGTATGTTCGCCCGCGTACATGCCCCAAAAAGCCGATGGCCCTTTGAGCGCGTTTTTCGGAACGGGTTCGCGCTCGTATTCAGAACCAGAATATTCGGTGTTTTCAGTCATCGATACTCACACCTAAAAGGAAGTAAACCTGATGGCAAAACAGTTTACCTCTTGGCAAGCACCGTGTGTTCGTAGCGACGAACTTCTTCAAGCCATTCTTGTCCGACAGGGACTTCATTGGAAAGACAGTAGTAATCCCAAACTGCCCCCCATGGCAATCCCTTAGACTCTTCCATGAACGCCAACCGGGCAGTCAGGTCCCCTTCTTGTTCGGCAGCACGCAGGGACGGTGGTTCCAAAAGTGCGATGAGCAGCGATTTGATGGTATTGCGGGTTCCGATTGCCCATGCCGCAATGCGGTTGATGCTCGCGTCAAAAAAATCGAGTCCGATATGCGTCCTTGCGAGCAACTGATTTCGTACCAGTTCGGCCGCAATGGCTTGCAAAGTATCGTCGAGAATCACTACGTGGTCGCTATCCCAGCGAACACCGCGACTAACGTGCAGTAATATCTCTGGTACGTACATCAAAGTCGACGTTATCTTGTCTACGATGGTTTCGGTTGGATGAAAATGACCTGCGTCGAGACAAAGCAATTTTTGGTTTTTGATCGCGTAACCCAAGTAGAACTCATGGCTGCCGACAACGTAACTTTCACTTCCGATGCCAAACAATTTGCATTCAACGGCATCGAGATGGTACCGTGGGTTAAGCCGTTTTTCGAATATCTTGTCCAGCGACTCCGAAAGTCGTTGCCTTGGTGCAAGGCGGTCGACAGGAGTATCTTTAAAGCCCGGATATTTTTTATCGTGGCGTGAAACCGACAAGTGCCCATGTTCGGTCTTGTGAGCAAGCAAGGCTTCGATTCTTTTGGCGACAGGAATCGTTGGTTGCAACGCGTTTGGCGCTCTCCACTTGAAACCAATTGAGTTCAACCGATCTTCGAGTTCCTTTCGCAACTTGCCGCTGTTGCCTTTGTATCGTTGCGACGACACCCACGCGCCGAGCAATGGATTCTCCGGCCACTTGACCGGCACGACGACGGCTTCGA
>JANLUJ010000098.1:0-8664 GCA_031363425.1 Pirellula sp. | reverse complement strand
CAGCTACGGAGCTTCAAACGAGTGGAAGGGACTTAAGGCTTTTGGCGCTAGCCGATTTCCTGCGGCTTGGCTCGGCTAGCGCCTCAGGCTCCACATTGATACGAGTGCGCGAATCTCGCAGCAACTATGGTAGCACAAGCTGTTCCAATGAAGCTTAACAAGCGAATTCGAAATCATCGCGGCACTTGGCTGATGGCTATTTTGGTCATTCTGCTTATCGGCGGTTGGTGGTTTGAGGTTCCGCGGCTTTGGCTTTGCAATTTTGCGGATAGAGCACTTCAACGATATCATGCTCGGGATGCACTTTCATGGATCGAGAGAGCTGAGCGCTTCTACCCTAACGATATTCAATTGCACCTGCTGGAAGTTCGCAGCAATTTGCAACTCAACCTGAATAGCCTCGCGCTTGAGTGGCTAAAACGGGCGAAGACCAGGGGGGCGAGTCCTGAGGTGTTGGAGCCATACCGTTTGATGGCTGAGGCACAACGTGGTAACCAAAGCGCAGTGGAAAGTCTTTTAGGAATTGCAAGTGAGTCATTGGAGGCATATGAAGCTTTGATCCGCGGCTATGAACATGGGAACCAGTGGAGCAAGGCCAATCTGATTCTCGACCAGATGGAGAAAGCCGGCGTTTCTCCAGTCGTAGTGCTTTACCATCGCGGAAGAATTCTTGAAATCTCCGAAGACTTTGAAGGGGCTGGGAGATTCTATTGTGACGCTCATCGAAAGGAACCTGGTTCTAGTCGAGCTGCGTTCCGTGCTGGAATTTGCTTTTACAAGTTGCGCGATTTTGATAGGGCCGAGGAGATGTTTAGCCAATCGCAGTATGGCCCGTACAAGGATGTTTTTGCTATAGAGCTTGCGTGCTGCCTTTGGGAAAAAAACGTTTTGGATCAAGCTGCACGAGTGATCACACCTACGTTGGACCTTGCGCCGTCCAACCTCCAAACGCTCTATCTCCAGTTGGACGAGTTTGTCGATTCGGACCGAGCTGCATTGGTGGCTGCTCGGATTGAAGACGCGCTTGAGCATCGCGAGTTGGCAGTTTCGCTGTTACGCAGGGTCTTGTCGTTCAATAACCGCGAATTTGATGCTCGGGGAATACTGATCAAGAACTTACGTGCATTGGGACGAATCAATGAGGCCGATGACGTTGTTAAGATACAGACGCAGATGGTTGAATACCGACAGCGTTGCCGACAGTTGCGTTTGGAGTTGGATTCAAATCCACGAGACATAACCAAATTTTGCGAGCTCGCCGAGCTATACTGGTATGCAGAATCTGATGCGGAGGCCATGTTGGCAATAAGTGAGATTCTTGAAATGGAACCTAAATGTGAACGTGCACTCAATTTGCGTGGCAAGATCATTTCCAACCGGGCCAGCCGGCAGCTCAACCAACGACCGACGTCGCGACGATGAATTGAATTGCACGGCCGTTATCGTTCTTGGAAATTGGTTGGTATGCTTAATATGGATGTGTCTAACTTTAGGTTGTGGTGGCGCGGACAAACAGCCGCCTCCGCCATTCAGACAAATGAAAAATGCTTCGATATCTCATGCCAAATTTTCCAAGCGTGAGTGCGAGGCGGTCCAGGCCTGCGCGTTTACGAATGGCCGCGGCGCCGGATTAAATAGCATTTTGGAGATCGTTGGGGGAGGGGTTGCATGCATCGACTACGACCGGGACGGACGCGTAGATATGATGTTCGCTGGTGGGGGAACTCTCGACGTCCTCGAGAAGAGCGTGCGAGGAGTCAATTGCCAATTGCTGCGAGGAGGAGCGGAGTGGGCGTTTTCCAATGTCACGCTGGATGCGGTAGTCGATACGACTCGTATCTATTCACACGGTTCAGCTGCCGCTGATTTCGATCAGGATGGATTCGAGGACATTCTGGTGTACGGTTATGGTGGAGTTGTTCTCATGCGCAATCAAGGCGATGGAACGTTTCGCGAATCGCCAGTTTTAGATGGCTTAGAGAATGCAGGCTGGGTAACCGCAGTCGCCTGGGTTGACTTGAACGGTGATCGCGATCTCGACCTTTACTTCGGATCCTATGTAGATTGGGATATTGAAAAGAACCAAGTTTGTCAGGATCGAAACGGGCAGCCGGATGTTTGTTCGCCGAATGCTTTCGGAGGATCGAAAAATGGGGTTTTTTTAAGCATTGGGGATGGTGCGTTTCAGTCCAATAGCGATCTGGTTCAGGCCGACCAAAAATCCAAGACATTGGGCGTTCTCGCCGCCGAGTTTCACCGTGATCAAGGAGTCGGCCTTTACGTTGCAAATGATTTGATCGCGAATTTCCTTTTTCTGCGAAAGGGCCAGCGATATGAGGAACTTGCTTTTGCGTCGGGTGTCGCAGTTGATGATGAAGGGGTCGCAAACGGAAGCATGGGTTTGGCGCTATTTGACTTCAACTTGGATCGACGATTTGATTTGTTTGTAACCAATTTTGAAAACGAAAAGATGGGGCTTTATCTCAACGCGGGACCAGACTTGTTTCACTACGCCAGTCGCACGGCGGGGCTGAATCGAGCCGACTTGAAACGAGTGGGTTTTGGCGTTGTTGCGGCCGATTTCGATGGTGATTCGGATGAGGACATCGTCTTTAACTGCGGTCATGTCCACTACCATCCGGACTCTGGGGATATGCGATCAATGCCGGTTTATTTACAGAATGAAGCGGGCCAAAGTTTGACGACGTGCGTACCAAGTGGTTCCTACTTTACTGACCCAACGGTTGGGCGAGGTTTGGCGACAGCGGATTTCGATAACGATGGGGATCTTGATATGATTGGAACTAGTTTGTTTGGTCCGCCGTCTCTGGTCGAGAATTTGCATGATAACGGCAAGCATTGGCTCTCTGTGCAGTTGATCGGCACGAGCGCATCTAGAACGCCGATTGGTGCCACGGCCGAATTGCATGTCGGATCGCGTTCGATGAGTCGACAACTTTATGGAGGAGGCAGTTACCTATCGCACAGCCAGTCTCGACTGCATTTTGCATGGCCGACTGAACTTACTGCGGACGAAGTCGTTTTGGACATACTTTGGCCGGATGGCACTACGTCGGACTCTTTGAGGTACTTACCTGGCCAAAGTGTCGTAGTGATTCAAGGTCGATAACGAAACCTAAGAAGCGTAATGTGGATGAAATCCTTCATTTATAACCGAATTGGTTTGATTATCTCTGTTGGGTTGTTTGGGTGTCTGTCGCTAGGTTGCCAAAAGCCTTCAGTGAGTCCTGGTGAAACGCTGCCTTCCAACGCTGCCGATCGTC
This sequence comes from Pirellula sp., assembly GCA_031363425.1. Taxonomy (GTDB): domain Bacteria; phylum Planctomycetota; class Planctomycetia; order Pirellulales; family Pirellulaceae; genus JBKCUI01. Next base: position 5,380 of record JANLUJ010000098.1, on the reverse strand, counting down.
CAAGTAATTCCAAGGTATCAGAAGAAAAAGCTCCTCCCGCTTCGGTGTTGCTTCCAACTGAGCAAAATCCGCGGGCAAAGGAGGACGCTGAAAAGATGGCATGGTTTGAGGAGATAAATTCGACAGGCATCCATTTTACGTTCAGTTCAGGCCGCTCGGATGGCGAGTTCGCCATCATCGAATCGCTGGGGGGCGGAGTCGGAGTGCTAGACTATGACAGGGATGGTCGCCCTGATTTATTGTTCGCTGGAGGTGGCACATTGGCCAATAAAGCGGTCGCTTCCCGACCGTGTGGGCTTTTCCGAAACCTGGGGGATTGGCGGTTTGAGGAAGTTACGAAAACAGCCGGAACAAGTGCCACCCAGTGTTTTACGCATGGCATTTTTCCGGCCGATTTCGACAACGATGGATTCGATGACGTGGCAATCAGCGGTTATGGTGGAGTGCAAATCCTCCAAAATCAGGGAGACGGCACCTTCTGGGCCTTGCCTTTGCTTGTGACGCATCCTGAATTTCCGTGGAGTAGTAGTTTGGCATGGGCGGATTTCAATCGAGACGGAGTGCTTGATCTTTATGTCGCGCACTACGTGAATTGGTCTTGGACACATCATCCAAGCTGCGTGGGCGTAGGCGCACCTCGCGAGGTATGTGCTCCCCGAGATTTCGCGGCTGTCGGAGATGCCATTTTTTTTGGTGATGGAGCGGGAGGTTTTCGACGTGAGGACCACAGCATTGGACTGATGCGAGATGGCAAGGGACTGGGGGTCGTTGCCAGTGATGTTGACCTTGACGGAGACGTCGATATTTATGTCGCTAACGACACGACCGATAATTTTCTTTACATGAATGATGGTACAGGTCATTTCCATGAATCGGCCGTACTCGCCGGAGTCGCCGGCGACGAGCGTGGTGTCAGCACTGGCAGCATGGGCACACTCATCTTTGATGCGGATCAAGACGGGCAACCTGACTTGTGGACCGTCAATTTTGAACGCGAACTATTTGGACTATATCGAAATGATGGCGGAGGTCTATTTACACATGTTAGTCGCGCAATGGGACTCGCCAATGTTGGAGGCGACTTCGTGGGCTTCGGAACCGTTGCAATCGATTACGACCAAGACGGAGATCTGGATTTGATAGTCGCCAACGGACATGTTTCTTACGCGTCGCCCCACGCACCATTTAAGCAACTTCCGTTGTTGCTCAAGAATGATGGCGGGCGTTTTACGCGTATTCGTCCTTCCAAAGACTATTTCGCAAACAGCCATAGTGGTCGCGGACTTGCAAGTGCAGACCTAGATGGCGATGGAGTTCTGGATCTACTATTTTCGCACCTTGAGGAGCAAGTCTCGATTTTGCGAGGGCATTGTCAGGTTGAACGGAGTTTGATTAAGCTGCGCTTGATCGGGACCGTTTCCAATCGAAGTGCGATAGGTTCGGTGGTCCATCTATCCGACAAACGAATCTTGATGCACAATGGAGGCGGAAGTTATCTGTCGAGCTCGGAGCCGACGATTTGGCTAACCTCTTTAACGCCAGGTTCCCAGCAACAGATTCGCGTGGTTTGGCCGTCGGGAAAGGAGAGTGACTATGTGGTATCCACGGACGTTGGAGAGCTCACCATCGTCGAACCGAATTCGCCATAGGCCAATTCCCCTGATGTTCCTTTGTTTGTTTTTTGCTTCATGCAATCGAGAAACCGATCCGCCTACGAAACCGTTGACGCCAAACGGCGCAGTCGCTTCTGCAACGGCTCAGCCAGCGGCAACGGCTCAGCCAGCGGCGGCTCAATCCAAAGTACCGCCGCTTCCAATTTCCAGCTACATCCCGCCGCATATCCCGAATCCGGGATATGTCGGACCGCTTGCATGTGCCGAGTGTCATAAAGATCGCGTAGCAGAATGCTTGCCCACAAGTCACTTCCGCACTTGTCGTCCACCCGACATGTCGTCGCTGCCTCGCGGGTTCTTGCCTGAGAATGCGAGCTTCAAGCGTAGCAACGATCCGGTTGAATTTGAGACACTAAAACGGGGCAATGAATTGGTTCAGGCAACGATTGAGCCATTCGCAAATGGAAAACGACGTATCGAGTCATCGATTGATTTGATCTATGGTGCGAATCCTATTTCTGATGAAGTTTATTTGTCATGGCGTCCGGACGATTCGATGTGGGAGCTACCTATCGCGTGGGTTTACGCCACCGACTGTTGGGGAGCCAGCGGATTTGATCGCGATGCTGTAGGTGATCGAGCAAGACAGCTAACACTGCGATGCTTTGAATGCCACAATACTTGGTTCCAGCATTTGCCAGGAACGACCAATGTCTATCGGCGCCAGGACATGATCTTGGGTGTAACGTGTGAACGTTGCCATGGTCCCGGCCACGAGCATGTCTCGTATCATCAAGAACATCCGGCGGAAAGGCAATCGCACGGCATCCTTTTTCCAGGTGGACTACCGCGCGAGCGGCTGATCGAGGTCTGCACGCAATGCCATGGCAATGCAATTCGTCACAAAGGGCCGGCACTCTCGTATCGTCCTGGCGAAGAACTGGAAAAGCATTATCGAACGGTGGAGCCGCCCTACACGGAAGATGACCACGTTGCCAATCAAATTGGGAACCTGCGGAAATCAAAGTGCTTTCAGAAGAGCGAGATGACTTGCATCACGTGCCACGACCCGCATTTGACCGGTTCGCCCATTGGCAGTCAGTTTCAGGATAGTTGTTTGCATTGCCATAGCGATAACGCGTGCTCGGAGCAACCGCGATTGCCCGTCGGCGTTCGTGACCAATGCGTTGCGTGCCACATGCGCAAGTACGTTAAGGTCAACGTCAATTTCGACTTGGCGGACGATTCGTATGTTCCCCCCATTCGTCGTTCGCAACACTTCATCTCGATTGATCCGGTCGCAACGCACGAAGTACTTTTGGAATACCTTTCTAATTCGGATGTGGCATCTCAAGCGGTCCAAGACCACAAAGCTTGGCTAGTGGACCATTGGGCAGTAGAGGCAAAAAAAGCTGAGGGTCAACAACGCTCAATGGCTTCCATTGCAGCGCTTCGCGAATCCTTGAGAGTTGATCCAGGAAATGCGACGACACGGGCCGAAGTTCGCCGGATGGCGGATATCCAAACGCAATTTGACTCGTTGTTGGCGCGAGGCAAGCGATTGATGGCTGAGAACCAAGATGCACAAGCGATCGAGACGTTTTTGCGATTATTGCAGTTACGGCCCTCGTTGGCTGAAGCTCACGGGCGGTTAGGAACGCTTTATGCAAAGACTGGCAATCTCGAACGGGCTCGAGACAGTTTACGCCGGTCCATTGCTCTGGACCCCGATGATCAGTATGGCCATTCGATGCTTGCGAGACTGGCGCTGGTTTCTGGCGACTTGGAATCCGCCATAAAACACTATCGCGACGCGGACGAGATCGAGCCTTACAACTCGAAGATACATCTCTTTTGGGGGCAAGTATTAATGAAGGCCGGTCGTCCATTGGAAGCGATCGAGCACCTGCGGCTCTCTGCAACCATTGACCCCAAGCAGGTCGAAGCGCATCGAGGGTTGTGTGAAATGTTGGCCTCAAGTGGCAAGCATGCGGAAGCTCTGGTCCATGCCAAGCGACTATGTGAACTGACCAGTTATCAAGGGTTGCGAGAGTTAATGATGTTGGCTGAAATCCACGTCGGTTTGGGAGAGAGAATATCTGCAGTCAGCGTCGCCAATCATGCAATTGCGATAGCGAAGAAAAGCAACCCATCGGCCGCTGACGAGATATCCAAGTGGCTGCAGTCTAACTCGATCGCGCCGTAAACAGTGTAGCACGGCACTCCGTGCCGTGATTTCTTTTTGTTGCAGGATGTGATGATTGACGAACGTTATTCGTTTCATGCATCGCGAAATGCCGCTGGGGATCGTCTCATTTTGTTGTTGACGCCAATTCCGAACAGACGAACTTGTTGCGTCGACCCCCGGCTATTTGTTGCAATCCCTAACGTAATACAATCGCAAGATTGTTCTTGCGTTAACTCCGTGGGTAGCCAAAAAACCCGAACGATCCACCGTTCAAGCCGGTGGGATTCAAAATACCGTCGTACTATTTTAGTTGCCTGTCGGCCATGAATCGACGTCTTCGTTTTCTTGAACGCGTTTCCAAATTTCCTCAAGAAAGACACCATTTGGCATTTTGCCGCTCTGTATCCACTTGTCATCTTGGAATCGACAATCGAATGCAAATGACTTACCGAAAGTGTCCTCTTTGAACTTGTCTCCGATACCGTAACGCATGGTTTCGACATAGCGACCGTCCTGAATGGTCCACGAGCCTCCAGAACTTCGAAAGATTCGCCGATCTTCCGGTTGGTAGCCTATCCAAAGGATATGAACGGGCGTGATGTGCTTGATGGTGATCGAGGTACGATGCAATTCGCTCGCTTTGCCGTCAAACGATGCGGATACAATTTTCCATGAGCCGACCAGTTTTTCTCGCAATACTCTTTCATTCGATTCAAAGTCGTTTGGTATTGGCAATGGCGAGGCATGGATCCATACCGCAGCGCTCAAGATTCCAAACAACAACAACGTCGCGACTACCATTTTAGAATGAAGCAACATAAAAAAACCTTCGTTCGGGAGAACTCGTTAAGTTAATCAGAGCCGCACGGCATTCAACATAACACGTTGGCTCGGGTTAGAAAGTACCCATTACTCTATCGCGTTATTGCTGCGTTCCCTGTTGGTTTCGACAAACGGCTTTGTCGCACGAATGGATACAATGTAAGCAACTAAACTCTCTAAGTCACCGTCGCGCGCTGGCGCAAGTGCCGGGTGGGGTGTTCCAGGGATACCTAGTGTGATTCGCTTGTAGATTTCGCTGGCTTTGTCATCTCCGTGAAATGCATCGAGGCCTAGGTTGGGTGCGTGTAACGGACGCCCTAAGGAATCAAACAAGCGGGTTCGAACTCGATTGACTTCGCCAGGAACTTCATGGCAGCCAACACAGCCAGCCTCGCGAAATACTTCGAGCCCACGAGCGGCAGAACCCGCAAAGTTAGAAAGGCTTGGAACAGCAATCGGCTCGCCTGCTTTGGATCTTGCCTCGACCCATAGTGCCTCCGTCAAACTGTCCAAACCATCGTCGGATGGAGCCTCGTTCTTGAATTTTTCATGAAGTCCTAGAACCATGAATTGTCGCAATACTTCGACCAGCGAAGCAACCTGTGCTTCTGATAGTTGCGTAAAAGCGGGCATGGATGTTCCTGGTTGACCACGCCGAATCGATCGCGCAATATCGGCGTCGCTAGCCACACCATTCTTGCACGAAATCATTCGCATCGGCTCATCGCGAAATCGACGTGGCGGCGGGAACAGATTG
>JANLUJ010000042.1:0-2808 GCA_031363425.1 Pirellula sp. | reverse complement strand
ATAGGTACAGTCGGGGGCTTTCGACAAGAGCCAATGTACATATCTACCCAAGGATCCGCTGTACCAGTTCTGGATAGACAGAACGTTTTTATTGAACGAAACGTTACGGTTTAAAAAAAGACGCCGCTAAAGGCATCTTGAAACCCTGTGGCGCAAGCCTAATGGAAGAGAATGCTTCATTGCAAAACTTTTCATTCAATCCCGTCTGGCTGTACAATTTAAAGACTAAACCCTCAAATTCAGTGCCCACCCGAAAGGTTGATCGCATCCACATGAATGCCAAAAATTCGATTTCCGGCGTTGCAAGAAAAGGCGTTTGGATCCTACCGCTTTTGCATCTAGGCTTCACCGAGGGTTCGGAGCCCGCAATCGATTTTCGTCGACAGATTCAGCCCATTCTTTCTGAACATTGCAATGTATGTCATGGAGCCGACGAATCCGCTCGACAGGCTGGTCTTCGGCTCGATGTTGAGTCATTGGCGTACCTTGGGGGCGAATCTGGGGCGCCCGCTATTGTGCACGGTAATTCTGCTGCAAGTAATTTGTTTCAGCGAATTGCTTCGTCCGATCCCGATGTCGTCATGCCACCACCGGTTGCAAAAAACCCCCTCACTGATGTGAAACGGAATCTGCTTAGACAGTGGATTGACGAGGGGGCCAAATTTGAGTCGCACTGGGCCTTCCTGCCGCCGGTCAAAGGGCCACTGCCAATGAAAACACAAAACCCGATTGACGCATTCGTTCAGCACCGGCTTCAGCAAGTGGGATTCTCTCCTGCTCAGCGAGCGCCAACGGCGACTCTGGTTCGGCGCATTCATCTCGATACGATTGGCATTCCGCCGTCCACTTCTGAATCGACGGGGTCCGAGAATTTGGCCGTCGATAACAGGATTGATGAGCTCCTAGCGAGCGAGAGATTTGGTGAGAAATGGGCAAGGCATTGGCTGGATGTGGCTCGCTATTCAGATACAAATGGCTATGAAAAAGACATGCGAAGAGACCAATGGGCTTGGCGAGACTGGGTGATCAATGCGTTGAATCGCGACATGCCCTACGACCAGTTCATTGTGGAACAAATTGCTGGCGACCTGCTTCCCAACGCAACGCAAGAACAAATGGTTGCAACAGGCTTTTTGCGAAACAGCATGATCAATGAAGAAGGAGCGATTGTGCCAGAGCAGTTCCGAATGGCCGAGATGTTTGATCGAATCGATTGCGTTGGCAAAGCTGTTCTTGGGTTGACCATCCAATGCGCTCAATGTCACACGCACAAGTTCGATCCCATCACTCACGATGAATACTATGGGATGTTTGCGTTTTTGAACAATTGCTACGAAGCTCAATCCCCCGTCTATACGGCGGAACAACTTCGAACTGTTCGATCAATACGCGAGTCAATTGCCGTCATCGAAGACAAAATGAAGCGCGAGGTTCCGACCTGGAACTCGGAATTAGAATATTATCAAAGAACGATTCAAAGCGAGCTTTCGATATGGAAGACGATTGAATTCGACGATTTGAACAGCGTTAGTGGACTGAATCATCCAGCAACTCAATCAGACGGTTCGATCTTGTTGACTGGCCATTCAAGTTCCGAGGTGTACATGATCGGTTCGCCCGATCTTGATGGCGTCACTGGATTTCGACTGGAGATATTGAATCATGGTGATTTGCCATTGCGAGGACCTGGTCGAAGCGCGAATGGATCATGGCAAATCCATACAATCGAGTTGAAAATTCAGAAGCCTGGTGCCAAGGAATGGGAAAAGCTCAAGATTGCAAACGTAACTGCAGACTTCTCATCCATGGAGTCGAAGAACAAAGATGGCAAGATCTCCTACGGATCCGAATCGTACTTATTCGATGACAAGCCCGAAACGTTTTGGACTTCGGATCGAGGCAAGGGGCGACGAAACCAGCCGTCCGTTGCAGTTGCCGCTTTCGAACAACACCTGGCGCTGCCAATTGGGACACGATTCAAAGTGGAGATCCATATGGCGGACAATGTTGGTTGTTGCCGGTTGAGCTTAACTAAGTCTCCACAGCCTGTTGCGCCCCATTGCGATCATGCTGGTGTCTTAGCGATGAGCAAGCATGAAAGCCTTCGAACTCCCGCGGATCAACTTGCATTGTTCGCTTGCTGGAGGAAATCGAAAGCCGAGTTTCAGAAGTTTAATTCTCAAATCGATGCACTTCTTGAACAATTGCCGGAGCATCAAACAACCGTTTTGCATTTGACGGAACGTGAAGCGTCGGCCGTTCGTCCGACTCGACTCCTTGATCGTGGAGAGTGGGACAAGCCAAGGCATCAAGTGTTGCCACACGTTCCAAAAGTCTTGAATCCCCTCTCGGAGAACCACGAGGGTCCGGCTCGATTGACGTTCGCCCGGTGGCTTGTGAACCGTCGTTCGCCACTTGCAGCCCGTGTTGCCGTCAATCGCATCTGGCAAGCCATCTTCGGTGATGGATTAGTGGAAACATCGGAGGATTTCGGAACGCGAACAGCGATCCCCGCGCATTCGGATTTGCTGGACTTTTTAGCGGTCGAATTCATGGAACATGGATGGAGCCAAAAACATTTGATCAAAACGATACTCACTAGCGAAACCTATCAACAGTCTTCCGTTTTCAGGCAGGAGCTTATGGACCTTGATCCAAAGAATCGGTTGCTCGGCCGGGGGCCTAGATTCCGCGTGGAGGCTGAAGTGGTTCGCGACATTGCGCTTGCCGTTTCGGGCCTGTTGTCGAGTAAGCTAGGTGGCCCGAGCATTATTCCCCCCGTTCCTCAGAATGTATTGAATTACAACT
>JANLUJ010000021.1:0-2870 GCA_031363425.1 Pirellula sp. | reverse complement strand
CGAGTGCGAGTCCGATCTTAAACGCATCATCGAACCCAACAGCGTGTCCACACCTCAAACTCCAGCTGCGGAGCTCGGAGTAAATGTCGAAGACCGCGTGCCGCAAGGGCTTCGAAATCAGTTTGACGTAGAATTGATCGTGCAAAAATTGCGATTTTTGAGAATCAACGAATCAAACTTTGGAGAAAAACATCCGGGCAAAAAAGCAACACAATTGCAGATCCGAGAAAACGAGCTCGCCCTGAAAGGCATTATTGAACTTGAAACCTTGCGCTCGACAAAATCAGCCATTGCGGAATCAGAGCTGTTGAAAGACTCGATGAATTTCGAAGACTCATTGTCACAAGAGCTCCGAGATCGAGATGATGTAAACCTTATTGTTATGGAATTGCTTTTTTTAAGAATCAACGCGACTAGCTTTCGAGAGAACCACCCGGGCCAAAAAGCGATACATGAACAAATCCAAAAATACGAATCTGCCGTGCTTGCCATGGATAAGGTCTCCGCAAGACCCGCGATTCAAAAACGTTTCAGGAAGCCTGGCACCACCATGATGCAAGCGCTTGAAGATCGGAAGGACGTGCAAGTCATTTTACACAAACTCAATATTCTGAGACTCAACGAAGAAAATTTCGGTGACGAACATCCGAAGATGGAATCCCTAAAGAAAGAAATTCGAGAGCTCGAAACGGCGCTGATTGAAATTATTAGGTCGGATCGAAGAGTAAACTCTAAGGCGAATCCATTTCGAAGTTTACCGGGCGATGAATCGCGACGCGCACCGACCGGTCGTTCACAATAGCAAGTGTGTTCATGTAATTACAATGTCCTAAGATCCTATGAATTCTACGACAACGCCAACCATTTGCTTCGATGACTTTTTGAAAGTTGAATTGCGGGTCGGACGAGTTATCGAAGCCCTTGTTTTCCAGGAAGCCCGTAATCCAGCTTATGTATTGCATGTCGATTTCGGGAGCGAGATTGGCATCAAAAAATCGAGCGCTCAGATCACCGACTTGTACCAGCCCGACGACCTGATCGGAAAATTGGTGGTAGCGGTCTTAAACCTCCCGCCGAAACAAATCGGCCCGCTCAAGTCGGAGTGCTTGGTCACTGGCTTTCACACGCAAGGCAACAAAGTCGTGCTGTGTGTTCCAGATGGCGATGTCCCACTCGGAACACGATTACTATGAGAACGCGTGGCACACGTCTGAAAGCAAGCATGGTTAGAATCATGGAAGTCTTAACGAGAATTTAGATAGGTTCGTCCACATGCAATCCAACAATCGATTCCTTTCCCTCGACGTGTTTCGGGGCCTCACCATTGCCCTCATGGTGCTGGTCAATAATGCTGGTGACCTGCCCGATGGTTCGCCAATTGTGCATGCCGCATGGAATGGCTGCACTCCGACCGACTTGGTGTTTCCGTTCTTCCTTTTCATCGTTGGCATCGCTGTTGCGTTCTCTCTTACCAAGCGAAAAGAAGCTGGCGAAAATGTTTATCGAAAAATCCTGATACGTACTCTTTGGATTGTAGGCATAGGGATCTTCTTGAATGGCGCTCCGCAATTTGACCTGAGTACTTGGCGCATTCCGGGGGTGCTTACCCGCATTGGAATCGTCTACGGGATCGCTTCGATTGTCTTCATGACAACCAGCGTCCGTCAGCAGGTTTGGATTGCGATCGGCTGCCTCTTGAGCTACTGGGCTCTGATGACACTTGTACCCGTCCCGGGCCAGGGTTCCCCTAGCCTCGAAGAAGGCAAGGACCTTGGCGCCTGGCTCGACCGACTTCTTCTTAATGGACACCTCTATGGCGCTACGAGCAAGTTCGACGCGGCCCACCCTGCCTACGACCCTGAGAGTATTCTCGGCACCATCAGTTCGCTGGCTACTTGCCTCGGTGGAGTTCTAACGGGCCATTGGCTAAGGAAAGAACAGGCCGACCTTCCTCGCTGGACCGGGCTCTTCGCGATCGGGGTTCTATTGACGATGCTGGGCCTCGTTTGGGGCGAGGTGTTTCCAATTAACAAGAAACTTTGGACCAGCAGTTACGTGCTACTTCATTGTGGGCTTGCCTTACTCGTTCTCAGTACGGTCTGGTGGGTCGTGGATTTTAAAGGGATAACTCACTGGACGGCACCATTCGTCTGGCTGGGTATGAACCCGCTTGCGATTTATATCTGCCATGAGGTTCTAGCCATTGCGATGGGTGCAATCCCTGTCGGCAAAGGCAGCTTGTATGATTGGGTTCGTGAAACGCTGTTCGGTTCATGGATGGGGCACAACGAAGCGGTCTTCTTCAATGCGCTGCTGCACGTGTTTGTCAATGTGCTTGTCGCTCGGGTGATGTTCAAGAAAAAGCTCTTCATTCGAGTTTGACGTTCGAATCAATCCGCAAGATTCTTCATGACCTGGGACAGAATATCGGGACCTGGCATTTCCTGAAATTCGTCCTCATTGGAATTGGCCCAATCGATTGCAAGTACCAAGGGAACATAGGGTATAAAACGCGATGGTCCCTGAGGACTCAAACGTATCATCGCACTTGATAACTGCACCAAAACAGGCACTGTTTGAATCGCTTGGGGTTCGGGTCTAGCGCAAGCTTCCGACGGGGATGTGACAAGGTATTCTCTACAGGCAACCGGGCGATCTGGATGGATGGAACATGATTCCTCCTCTAAGAACGGACAAGGGATCCCCAACCGAAAATAGTCGACGCCAACCGAACCGTTGGCTTCATCCGAAAATTTATCCGGATCCTTAAGTAACTCCAGCAGATTTGCCGCGTGCAGTCTTTCAATAGCATCGTTGAATCGGCCAACGATCTCGGTGCGCCTAGGTTCTGGTAACCTGTCTACTAGCTC
>JANLUJ010001419.1:0-2346 GCA_031363425.1 Pirellula sp. | reverse complement strand
GAAAAGCTGATTCGGCAGCTCGAGGAATATACGGCACAAACGATTCCAAACGCGGGAATCATTTTTATGCCCTTGGGCCATCAAGGTGGTTATGGACTTCATCTCTCTGGCGGAACAAAACAGAATGAAGCTTTTGCATTGATTGGACCCACTGCCATGGAAGACGGCCAGCCAGTCTACCGAAATGACACGAGCACGACGCTTCTGATTTGGCATGAGTTGGCCCATCCAATCGTCAATCCGATTTTGGATAGGTACAAGGTTGAAATAGAAAAGTCACAGTCCGCATTTGCTCCGATTCAAGAGAGGCTGCGACGAGAAGCTTGTGGCGAATGGGATTCGTGCGTTAAAGAATCTGTTGTACGCGCGATCGTGATCCGTCTAGCAGAACGCCATCTAGGTCGAAACGCGGCCTTGGCACAACGAGTCGTCGAACGGCAACGGGGTTGGGTGTACGTAGACGAGATCATACCATTGCTCGTGCAATTTGAGGAAAAGAATCCACCCTCGACCTTCCGAAGTCTCATCCCTCAGGTTTTAGAGCTATTGGACACAATTGCGGCAAGCGTCAAAGGGTGATAGTAGTTTGCGTTCCAAGCCGGTGGGATTCAGAAATACCGCCGGCTTGTCCTGCTGGATTGTTCTGCTTCCAAGCTAAACATTCAAAAATCTGTTAGCATGATGGGCTGCAAACGCATGTGTTTTCTCGACTCGGTATCGGCAGGCCCAAAATGAATAATGCTGTTAGACTATTGGTATTTATTTGTAGCTTGTTGGTCGTTCCTTCGTCGATGCGAGCCGACGATTGGGTAACTGTCTTCGATGGAAAAACGATGGCGGGTTGGAAGGCCAATGAAAAGCCCGAGTCCTTTTCGGTCGAGAATGGCGAACTGAAAATGAAGGGCGGCATGGCTCATCTGTTCTGCGAAAAGGAGGGCTTTGCCGACTTGAAGAATTTCGAATTCAAAGCGGAGGTTAAGACACTTCCCGGCGCAAACTCCGGCGTCTTCTTCCACACAGAGAACCGTGGACCGGGCGGACTCAAAAAGGGATACGAGGCCCAAATCAATACGTCCTTTGCAAAAGACCCACGCAAGACAGGTAGCCTCGTTGATGTCAAGGACCTCGATAAGTCACCAGTGGAAGACAACCAGTGGTTTGAATTCCATCTCGTGGTCAAGGGGAAGCAGATTATCGTCAACATCAACGGCAAACCAGCAGTGGACTACACTGAGGAAGACAAGCCGGTTCGAAAAAAAGGACGAGAAGAGCGAATTCTCTCGCACGGTCCAATCGCGCTGCAAGCGCACGATCCTGAAAGCACAACGTATTTCCGTAACATACAGATAAAAAAACTTCCTGATTAAACGAGAGAGCAAATTGAGAGACCAACGTTCGAATTCTTGCTTGTCGATTTGTGTATCTGTTTTGACTTTCGGCCTATATGCCCTATATGCTTTGGCACCGGTCTACTCCCAGTCGAACACTACCAATCTGGGGCAACAGCTCCGTGAATCGGCTCGGAGTGGTGATTTAGAAGGAGTTCGAAAAGCCATCGAAGCAAAAGATGATATCAACGCCGCTTCCGAATATGGTGTCACTGCGCTCTCGCTTGCTAGCGACCATGGTCATGAAAGTGTCGTTGCTGCTTTGCTTGAAAAGGGAGCGGACCCAAACACCAAGGATCGGTTTTATAAGATATCACCATTGGGATGGGCGGTGACTCGCAGTCATGTTGGTATCGTTGGACGGCTCATCGATTCGGGGGCTAGCGATGTCGATTCCGCCTTAGCCGGTGCTGTTGGAATGAAAAGCGATGCGATGGTTTCAAGGATTGTTGCTTCGCACAAAGCAACCGAAAAAGGGCTCATCGCGGCGATACGAATTGCGATCGCGGCCAAGTCAAGCGGATTGGAAGAGATCCTGTCCAAGGAGTTGTCCGAGGAAGCGCTAGCAACCGCGAGAAAAGAGATTCCAAGCAACCCTGAATCAGATCCGCTCTCTGAATTTGCGGGGGTGTACCAAGGCCCAAACGATCGTGTGTTGACTATCGCCATCGTTGGAAATCAGATATTCGCGACGGAAAAGGATCAAGAGCGTGGAACGCAACTTAGTATCGAACAACCGGATCGACTCACATCGAGGGGATTGACAGTTCGGGTTGTTCGAGAGAACGGCAAGATTGCATCGTTGAAATGGCAGGCGGGCGACCTTGAAACGGTTTTCGTGCGGCGTCCGGATTCTTCCACAGTTGCGAGCAGCACCGTTGTGGAGACATCAGCCAAGACCATCGTCCTGCTTGAGGATTTTCCGTTGGAGTCTCAAAACTGGCCGCAATTTCGCGGT
>JANLUJ010001410.1:0-4766 GCA_031363425.1 Pirellula sp. | reverse complement strand
AGCCTGCAATTCCCTCGGTTCCCAGGCAGAGCCTGGGAACCAGATGGTGGCGTTCGCCGAGAAGTATCAAAATTGACCTCTTTTACCAACGCTTCGTTTTTGTTGGCGACTCAACGTGTTTGAAAGTACTTATGCAAAACGACCTAATGATTCATCGACTGCTATTGAAGATGTCGCAAATGGAAGCTTCGGATTTGCACATCAAGATCGGTTCGCCACCAGTGTTGCGTGTCGCAGCGACCATACATCGTGTGGAGTTGCCGGCGCTCGGTGCTGAAGAAACCGAGAGTCTGTTGATGCCATTGATCCCAAAGAGACTGCTGGCCCAGTTGGACCGAGAGGGAGGAGTCGACTTCTCTTATAACTACGATCATGGGCGATATCGCTGTAGCGTCTTTCACGCAGGGGGAGGTTTGCACGCCGCGATTCGACGGGTCAATTCCAAAATCCCCAATTTCGAGTCATTGCATTTGCCGCCCGTCTATGAACAGGTCGCTGACCATGTTCAAGATGGATTGGTCATCATTTGCGGTGTAACGGGGAGTGGGAAAAGTTCGACGCTCGCGTCGATCATCAACCATATGAATCGAAAACGCGCTTACAACATGATCACCATTGAAGACCCCGTCGAGTATTTATTCACACCCGAGAAAAGTATCATCAGCCAACGCGAAGTAGGGCTCGACGTTATCGACTTCCCAACGGCCCTACGTGGGGCAGTTCGCCAGGACCCGGACTTGATTGTCATCGGAGAAATGCGTGACAAGGAAACTTTGCTGGCTGGCTTGATGGCGGCCGAAACAGGCCACCTCGTCTTTGCGACGCTGCACACTGCGGATACTGTTCAAGCGTTTTCTCGGATCCTTGAGTTTTTCTCGACGGAAGAACATCCGTTTGTTAGGTCTTGCCTAGCAAACTCTCTACGGGCAGTTATGGCTCAGCGATTATTGCCAAGTTCCAAGGAAGGGGTCAAAGTAGTACCTGCTACCGAAGTTCTGCTGGCTTCACCCTCCGTGAGTGATCGCATTCGCCAGGGACAAGAAGAAGATTTGCACGCCATCATCGCAGACGCAACACACGATGGAATGCATACGTTTACCGATAGTCTATTTCGATTGGTCAATGAGAACTATGTTGACTTGAAGACAGCCGAAGATTTCGCCCCGCATCCCGAACAATTGCGAAGCAAAGTTCATGGTGTTACGGTTAAGTCAGACGGCCTCATCTCCCGCATCAAGCGGCCTTAGGCGAGTGGCAAGCTGAATCCCAATGGCACTCACTTTGTTCAAATTGAGCCGCGGGCGCTAGCCGCGACAACCGTGTTTGCCTGAGAAACCGTAACTCGGCTAGCGCCCGCGGCTCAGTATTTTGTCTGCGCCAAATGCAAAGTGAGTGCCATTTGGCTAGCGCCTTGCCGCTCACAAAGTGAGTGCCATTTGGCTGAATCCTACCAGTTGAACCTGTCACGGAACCACGCGCGTCAACTCAAAGCGAGTCGACGATTTGTCCGACGAATCGACAAAGGTCACGTCGATGGTATCGTCATGGATCCTGCACTCCATTTTCCCATGTTCAATCAATAGCTGTGGCCCATCCTTGTGTTCGGTAGCAATAAAATGAAAATCGATTTTGTCATCTCGAACGATCCCACTTACGGTCCATTCAAACTTGTCCTCCGTTCGGTAAATTCCTTTTACCGCATTGCTTTCGCGGCTCGTGATCACTAAGGTCACGGGTTTGTTTGTCTCACCATCGAAGGAAAAAGTTCCTTCCCATTGAGATCCAGGGATCAGCGAGTCTTGAATATCCTCGCTCAAGGGGGATTTCGCAAATTGCGTTGCAATCAATGTGCCAAGCGTGGCGGTAATGAGAACGATCCAAACTCTACGTCCCATTCGAATTTTACTCTGAACACTGTCCAAAAGTGGCTTTCCAGTTTGTTTAGCCCTGACGCGAACGAGGTCTTCGACGAGGAGATCGATTGACGAATAACGTTCCTCAGGCAGCTTTGCCAACAGTCTTTTGCAAATTGCATCAAAACTCTTTGGTAGGTTTCGATTGCATTCTGAGGGCTTTGGAGCTGGATCGGTGGTAGCCTGCCGCAGGATCGAAACAGCGGAACCAGCAAATGGAAGTCGTCCTGTCAGCATTTGGAAAAGCACAACGCCAAGGCTATAGTAGTCGGAGGCGTAGGTGATCTCGGCGTCCGGAGCGATCTGTTCAGGCGAAGCGTAAGCAGGAGTACCACAGAAATTGCCATCGAAAGTATTTCCTTCAGAACGTGCAGCTTGAAACTGAGCCAGTCCAAAATCCGTTACCACTGGATTGTCATTTGGCTTCTGAAGGATTATGTTCGCCGGTTTGATATCGCGATGAATGATCCCATTTTGATGTGCGTAGTCAATCGCTCTAGCAATCGCAATGGTCCAGTCTATGGCCTTCGTAGGCTCTATCGTGCCAGACTGCTTCAATCGCTCCGCCAAGGTCATTCCGTCGATGTACTCCATCGATAAAAAATGGATTCCATGAATGACACCTGCATCGTATACCGAGGCGATGTTCGGATGCCTCAATCGCGCCGATGCCTGCCCCTCGCGATAAAACCGCTTAATGGATTTCGTGTCTTGCAGGACTAGGGTAGACGGGATCTTCAACGCAACCAATCGCTGAAGCGTCGTGTCATGTGCCAGAAAGACTCTCCCCATCCCGCCACGACCCAAGGGAGCCTCGATCTCATACCTGCCAAAGCGACCATCGATCGGTTCATCGGTCAACGCCGGTCTAGTATCCCACGTATTCGAATCGCCAGACGGAACGCTTGATTCGCGTCCGGCATCAACCGGAACAATTTGATCGAGCTCGATTTGCGTTCGCAGCTCCTTTTCAACGCCAGGGAAGCGGGCTACAAACTCGTCAATACTAACTTTTCCTTTGTGTTCCAGGCGCAACAGATATTCGCAGTAGGCCATCTCGAATACGAATTCGGCGACTTCAAGAATCTCCGGAAAGCGTTGTAGATACCCTTCGACGGGGACCTCTTCATTCCGTTCCCAATGATTTCGCAAATCCACCCGAATGATTTCGCATCGTTCGTTGGTCGACTCGATCACGTTTTCGCGGAAGAAATCTTCTAGGCTTGGATTGTTCGATTCATCCCACAGAATTTGAAATCTATTTGCTAACGAAGGCGAAAGCGTCGATTTCTGATCCATTTCCAAGTCGATCCTTTCGTTCGCCATTAATTTCACCCGACCACATTAAGTTGCCAAAACACCCCATAAATCTTATTCTATCCATCAAATCGAAAACCATTATTTTATCGACTTTTTCACGAATGCAAACAGATATTGGATGCGGAACAAATAGGGATGCATCGCTACACTGTGTCATCGGTCCACAAAAGCAAATCGATCACGGCGAAACTGTCGAAAGCCGAACGTCCTCGACATTCGTGTTGTTGCCTAAACATGTTGTATTGTCCCCATCGATTGCTCCAGCGCTGACAGACGCTACGTGACTTACGATCGCGCTAACTCCGTGCTCGACTTGATTGGCAATTTGCTCCGCGGCATAAGTATTGAAGGCGTTGCCTCGGACGTGGGCGTAGGCCGAGAACGGAAAGAACCCTGGGAAGTCTTTGTTCGTTCGAATTGCATTGGCCGTTGAAAAATCCAGGTTCGCGACAGCTGTTGCCACCACGGCTAAGTTTGCAGCCACCGCCGCACCTTGGCAGGCGACAGAGTTCGCCATGAATGCTGCCTTGTTATTGGCGTGCTGCGATTGCCAAACGTGTGTCAATTCGTGAATCAACAAGGATCGTCCGGGCGATGCAGCATTGCTTCCAAGGTTCATAACTTGCACGATTCCACTAATTGCGAACTGCCCTGTCAACGCGGCTGGCACTGGGATAGCCACCGTAAATGGCCGATTGCCTGCACCCGATTTGTCAGAGATGAACACTGTACTAAAGTCAATACTAGATGAAAAAACGGAGCGAGCCGTGGCTTCTTCTGTAGCAGTCAGTTTGCGAAATGTTGGCAACGCAGGCAAACTTGGAAGGCTTGGCAAGCTCGGGAGCGAAATGCCCCCGGAGCCGAATGGATTAAACGCAGCCCCCTCTGGGATCAATCCCAAATCGACGAGGGCCTGACCGAATGCAAATGCGATCTGGGAAACAAGTCCCTTATTGGCAGGGTCGCAAGTTCCACAATCGATGCCGGTACGTGGCGGAATGAATGGAGTTGGTCCGGATTCTAATGCTGCCCAGGTCTTTGGCCCAACGATTCCGTCGGGCACCAATCCCTTGCTTGATTGAAATTCGACGACTCGAGCCCGCGTCTTAGGCCCGAAAATACCGTCTACATCCAATGCCGGGAATTTAGATGGCGGGGAGTTGTTGAGTCGCGACTGGAGATCAACAACGTCAGAGCCGGTGGCTCCAGAAGATAACATGCGTGCCATGGGTATCGCCTTCCTTGAAAGAAATAGACAATGAAAAATGACCTGGAAAACAGTTCGAAAAACAATTTCTGCGAACTCAACCAAGTCAAGGAGGTTGTACAGCTTTCATATCTCTGTTTTTGCAGGCCCCCATCGAGCTCGCTCGTTGGATTGGGGCGTTCTAATGCTGTACAACCTCCAAGTGAGGGTGCCCGAGTAGCTCAACATAGAGCGTCATTACAAATGCCTTATTCCTAAGTTATCGCGATCATGCAGAAAAGGTTTCCTACCATTTGGAAACAATCGATTAGGAAATCAAATAGTTG
>JANLUJ010001399.1:0-7960 GCA_031363425.1 Pirellula sp. | reverse complement strand
ATTTCTTTTGCATTCGGTAAGTTCATTTCTGAGCATCGACTGCAAGTTTGGGCGGCTGCGATTCTTCCATGCCATGTTCACCTTGTATTTTCAAGATGCGGAAAAAAAGCGGAACTTGTAGTGGATGAATTGAAAGCGTGTTTGGGCGAAAGGAAAATGGATCGTCTTTTTGGATAAAGAAGTTGCCATCGAGTCTGCGATCGCATACGTATTGCAAAATCCAATCGACGAGGGACGAGAACGACAAGATTGGCCTTTTGTGACGCCGTTTTCAGGGATTGAATCAAATATCGTATCCTATCGTGACTAATCAATGCAACTCGTTTAAGCCGCGCAGCGGCGGGCGGAGCAAAGATACGCTAACTGCCCATTGATGGTTGCTTGAGATAGGGGACTATTTCCCTGACGCACGCGCTCGAGGCTTGAGGGCCTCGAGCGGTTAAACATAAACTCCACGCAATCGCCGCATGGCAGCAATCAACTGCCCTGCGAATCGTTTAACCCGCGCAGCGGCGGGCGGAGCAAAGATACATTGACTGACCATTGATGGTTGTTTGAGATAGGGGACTATTTCCCTGACGCTCGCGCTCGAGGCTTGAGGGCCTCGAGCGGTTAAACATAAGCTCCGCTTGAGCTGCATTGACTCAAAAAGTCAATACGCTAGCAAGTTTTGTGGTTTTAGTGGCGCTAGCACTAAATCTAGTCGAGGCTCGCTGGAGGTTATCAAATTGCTAGAATACGGTACTTCACTCGAGCAGGAGTGACAGGGAGCCCTTTTCAAAGCTGGTGTGGTCGCATGGTTGCCGAAGAAAAACGCTATCGCAAGGACGATTCCCTCAAAGGCAAAAAAACGCCAACGACGAATATCCTCGACAGGTCACCGCCGTTTGATTTGGCCGCCGAGATGGGAGTTCTTGGCAGTATGATCTTGAATCCCGATGTAGCCAACGATCTAGCGATGGAACTGCGGGCCGTTGATTTCTACGAAGATGCACATCGCAAGCTATACAGTGCGATGATGAACTTGTTCGACAGCGGTAGAAAAATCGACATAACACTTCTTGTAAGCGATTTAAAAACTGCTGGCGACTTTGAACTCGTCGGAGGAATTGGCTATCTCGCGAAACTATCCAATAGTGTACCCAACGCAGCCCACGCAAAATACTATGCACAAATAGTTCGTAGCAAGGCGACCATTCGCCGCCTCATCGACGCTTCGACGTCCATCCTCTCAGATGCATACGACGAAAGTTCGGATGCCAAAGAACTTGTCTCTCAAGCAGAACAAAAAATATTTAGCATCCAAGACGACCGGAGCGCCAATACGGCCGCTTCGGTTTCCGACGTGCTTAAAGCTGCTATGACGCGTATCGACCAACGCATGCAAGGAGAGCAATTGCAAAGTGGCGTCTTAACACACTTTACCGATTTTGATCAGATGACGGGCGGTCTTCACAACGGAGAACTCATCATCCTGGCTGCACGTCCGAGTATGGGAAAAACCGCCTTTGCGATGAATATCGCTGAACAAGTTTCGATGAAGGAGAATGCCCCGACTCTATTCGTAAGCCTGGAAATGAATGCGATCGAGCTGGTCGACCGTATGCTATGTTCCATCGCCAAGGTCGATGGCCAGCGACTTAAGGTAGGCACAATCAGCAAAGACGATCAAAAAAGGCTATTGGCCAATGCCGCAAAAATTAGTCAAGCGCCACTTTACATCGACGATGCTCCTAGCCGGACCGTGAGCGAGGTCGCAGCCGTTGCTCGTCGAATTTCGCAGCAGGAAATGCGCAAACCCAACGGACGCAAGCTAGGTCTAATTGTCATCGACTACTTACAACTCTTGGATCCTGACAATCCAAAAGATCCAAGACAAGAGCAAGTCGCAAAAATGGCACGGCGCCTAAAAATGCTTGCGCGCGAACAGGACGTCCCAATCCTTTGTCTTTCTCAGCTCAACAGGCAATCCGAAGAAGGCAAAGACCATCGACCGAAACTGAGCCATTTGCGGGAATCCGGAGCGATCGAACAAGATGCGGACGTGGTCATGTTCGTTCACCGTGAAGGGTACTATCACCGAGGTGCGGACGCCGAACAGTACGCAGGTCAAGCCGAGATTATTATTGCCAAACAGCGCAATGGCCCAATCGGGGACGTGGAATTGGTTTGGGAAAGCAGTTTCACTCGATTCCTGAACAAGATTGGCAATCGTCACGAAGAATTCAATTCGTACAGCGATTTTTCAACGCCAGGTGGATACTAGGGTGGTTCGGTGGTCACCACCGAATGTGCTATTGCTCGAGTACAATGATTCACGGCGGAGACCGCCGTGCAACTGCGTACAATATTCACGGCGGAGACCGCCGTGCCACACTTTTCCAACTGTTACTTAATGAAACTGAAAACCCTACCCGAAGACTTTCGGGTTGAAGAGATCACTGATGTCCGCCCTACAAAGGGCCCGTTCGGCTTGTACCGTTTAGACAAATGCGGGTTGGGTACGCCGGAAGCGATGCAGTACATATTGCACAAATGGCAACTGTCTCGAAAAGACCTCAGCTACGGCGGGATGAAGGATCGGCATGCAGATACAACCCAGTACCTAACAATTTACAGGGGCCCTCATTCGGGTTTGACGGATAAATCCTTTCAATTGGAATACTTGGGCCAAATCTCGCATCCTTACCATGCCAAGGACATTGCCGCCAATCGATTTGAAATCCGATTGCGCCGAATCGCCACCGATCAGATTCAGTCGCTTTCGGACCGTTGTAAGTTCATTCAACAAACGGGCGTCGTTAACTATTTTGACGACCAGCGATTTGGTTCTGTCGGATTCTGCGGCGAATTGATTGCTGTCCCATGGTGCTTGACCAACTACGAGCGAGCATTGTTTCTGTCGATGGCCGAACCGAATCTTCACGATCGACCGCGTGAAAAAGAGCAAAAGCAGATCCTTCGCGACTACTGGGGCGATTGGCTCAAGTGCAAAGCGCTTTTGGATCGCTCGCATCGTCGCAGCATAGTCACTTATCTTTGCGATCACCCCACCGACTTCAAGCGAGCGGTTGCATTGATCCGGCAGGATCTTCGGGGCATCTATGTGTCTGCGTTTCAGAGTTGGGTCTGGAACAAATGGCTCAGCCAGTTGATCGTGGAGAATGCTGGGACTGCAACATTGGATCGATTGGATTCCTTGTGCGGACCGCTAGCGATTCCGGTTTCAAAGTTTGAATGCTCGATAGGCAATACGAGCATTTACGATTTGGATTTGCCATTGCCGTCAGCCCGACAACATGACTGGCCGTCCGGTACGTTTGCAAGCTTAGAGAAAATACTCGAGCCTCTCCAACTGGATGTTCGGCAAATGCGGTTGAAGTACCCTCGCGACACGTTCTTTTCGAAGGGGACTCGAGCGGCATGGTTGAAGGCTCAAGATCTGACTTATGATTGGGAACCCGATTCTCTGAATCCCAATTTTCAGTCATTGAAATTGTGCTTCTCATTGCAACGCGGCGCTTATGCAACGATGGTTGTTCGGTATCTTTTCAATGAAGCCATTGCAACCGAACCCGAGGAAGAAATGTCGAGTGAAGAGGAAATCATAGACGCCTCGTTTGACCCCGATTTGTAGTCGACGGTTCGTGCCATAGGCGACGGATGTTTTGAATGGTGCCTGAAGCCGTCGCTAATGCAGCTAAACTCCGCGGACGCTAGCAGCGTCCGCCACGCCGCCATCGGTTTGGGCGCCGCCTAAAGTCGGTCCCACTTCAGAATCGCAAACATTACGATTCCAAGGTAGTGACAAAGGCTCGCAACGATGACCATCAAATGCCAAATCGCATGATAGTAGAACGATCGGTGATCGTTTTGCAAAAACAATACGCCAACAGTATACAGCACTCCGCCCAATGCCATCATTCCGAAGCACTCCAATGAGACGTACCCGAATAGCACCATGGCAGGTATCCATCCCAAAAGAATATAGGACAGTGAGGCCATATTGTTGATGCGGTGGTTAGAAAACACTTTGGAGTAAAAGCCCGAAGCTGCAGCAAGCCAAACAAAGGCCATTAGGAGAATTCGAGTCCAGCCCAATAGGTAGGACCAGATAAATGGAGTGAACGTGCCGGCAATCAGCGTGTACACGAATCCTTGATCGAGTGTGCGTATAAGGTGTCGCCAGTTCGGTTCCCGTATTGCATGCGAGAGGGTCGAAAAGAGATACATAGCCGTTAGGCTGAGACTATAGATAACGCACGGCCACACAAGGTCGTGGCGATTGTTGTTCGCAAGACGAATCAGGAGAAATCCTGCAGGCAAACTTAGAACAAAACCTGCACCGTGAGTCCACGTATTGATCGCTTCCTCGGAAGCATTCTCATCCGTCCACTTTATGGCCATAACTCAAATTCCTGGTCGAGGCTTGCGCACTAGGGTGCGTCGGTCCATTCCTGGACCAAAGTCTTTGTGGCCTAAGAACTAGTTCGTGAAATCCTCCGCCAACCACCGCGCCGACGATAGGTGCGATTATATACACCCTTAGCGAGCTTGGGCTCTCGTGCCATTTGGCTATCGTAATAATCCGTGCAGATCGCTCGCTGTTCCACTAGAATGCATATCTCCTTGAGACTTTTGTCTCGCGCCTTCCTTCCACTCTATTTAACAAATTATCATGCGAATCCCCAGGCTCCTATCGATTGTTGTGGTGATACTCTGCGTGGCACCGATCTGCACCGGTCAAGAAAGAAAAGAATCCATCCAACGAGCCGACAAGTCGTTGCTCGATTTGCCGTCCGCAGAGGGACAACCTGGCGAAGGCCCACTTCGTCAAGCCGACTGGTTTCGCAATCTTTGGAACACTAGGCGAAAATTGTGGTCCGAATCGGTGGAGCGAGACCAGGGTGCTTTAGTTTTTTTGGGGGACTCAATAACCCAAGGTTGGCCCAAACTTGAAGGCTATTTTCCGGGCGTCAAGATTGCAAATCGTGGGATTAGTGGCGATACAACGCGCGGCATGTTAATTCGACTAAAAGAAGATGTGCTTGCACTTAAGCCCAGCGGCGTTGTCATGCTGATGGGTACAAACGACTTAGAAGAGTTAGCCGAACCTGAAACGATTTCAAAAAACGTAACATCGATCATTCGGGAACTGAAGGCGCAAAATAGCCAGATGCCCATAGTGCTTTGCTTGATTTTCCCAAGTTCTGAATCAAAGAAGCGACCTACTGACAAGATTCAAGCAACAAACAAATTGCTAGCTCAATCGGTTAGAGGGGATCCGCAAATAATAGTGTTGGACACGTTTAAGCTCTATGCTAACGAAACTGGCGATGCAAATGCGTCAGAATTTCCCGACTTGTTGCACTTGAACGACGCAGGCTACAACAAATGGGCCGCGGCATTGCGACCATTGCTTGCCACTCTTGGCTTCGTGGAAACGGACGACGACAAATTCGAACTTGAGGCTGGCTACACAAGCCTTTTCAATGGAAAGGATCTGACAGGTTGGGGGTTTCATGCAAAGGCGCCGGCCACTGAACCGACGTTCCTGGACGGAATGACGAAGTCTCCAGATGGTCGTTATGTTGCCCTGCATGGGCGCTTAGTAGTCACTACTCCAGCCGAAGGGAGCCGAATCCAGCAGCTTTGGACGACAAAAGAGTTTCCATCGGATTTCATTTTAAAGCTTGAATTCCGTGCCACACCAAACGCTGATAGTGGCGTGTTTATTCGAAAGCCTCAGCTCCAGTGTCGAGATTATCCCTTGGCCGGACCATACAAAGGGCTCAAGAAATATGTCCCTCAAGGTTGGAATGAGCTTGTGATAAAAGTGGAGGGAGTGAATGCGATTTGCATGTGCAACGGCGAAGTCCTTGAGGAAGCATTGAGCGTTCCACCCACAGGACCAATCGGATTGGAAGGCGATCGTGGCCAAATGGAATATCGCCGAATCCGCATAATGGCTTTGCCGTAGTTGAAAAACTTCAGCCAAAAATGAAATTTGAGTGCAATTTGCAAAAGTTAGGACTTGGAATAGGCTGAGCACGTAGTATTATTCAACTTAGAGAGTCTCGCCCAGCTTTTCTTATTGATGCAGGGGCATCAATACTTATTAGACCCAAGGTAATCATTGCGATCAAAAGACTCGCGTTCAGGAGATTCTTGCCCATGACGACTCCAACCGTTTATGTGATTGATGATGACGAAGGCTCGAGAAATTCGATTGACTGTCTCTTTGGAGTGCACGGGATTCCTTGTGAGACGTTTGAGTCCGCCGAAAAATTCCTAGACGGCCGAACGCAACAACCCATCGGTTGCGTTGTTACTGACATGAACATGCCAGGCATGTCAGGCTTGGATCTTTATCAAAAAACTCTGGATATGGGATGGTCCATTCCCACCATCATGGTCACGGCGTTTGGTGAGGTTGCTTCTTGCGTTCGTGCCTTCAAGTCAGGAATTATAGACTACCTCGAAAAACCGGTTCCAACGGAAGCGCTGATAACACGTGTAAAGGAATGCCTATTGGCAAGTCAACAAGCTTGCGATCTAGCGATCGCAAACCAAACGGCCAAAATCAAGTTGAATAAGCTTACCAACAAGGAAAATGAAGTCCTTGAATTGTTGGTGAAGGGCAACTCGATGAAGACGATTGCAGCTGAATTTGGAACAAGTTTTCAGGCTGTGTCGCGGCATCGACAACGAATTCTTGAGAAACTTGGTGTCGAAGGGGACGTTTCTTTGGCGCGGTGGGTGCTCGACCATAGACGGGTTGCAGTCGCCAAATAGAGTGTTCAGTACTCCGTTGCAACGAAATAAAGTTTGCAAGGAGTTCATGCGTATTTTCGGTATCGCATGTACCAAAGTAGACATGCTAGCGATTTTGCGTCGTCAATTTTTTTGTCGCGCAGCAAGTTGTCAATTTGAGACCAGTTAAAAACCGTGTTGTCCATTTGTTCGCCGGATTCACGGGCAGTGTCGCCAGCCGTTAGGCATTCCGCAACGAAAAAGTACATTTTTTCGTCTAGAATTCCAGGCGACATTGCAAATGTATGAATGTGCGTCAACATGCTAGCAGAGTAGCCCGTTTCCTCCTTCAATTCCTGCCTGGCTGTTTCGATGGGGGTTAGGGATTTATCCAAGGTTCCTGCCGGCAGCTCTAAATGCCATCGGTCGATCGCGACCCTATATGTTCGAATCATGCACACGTGATCGTTGTCGACAAGGGGCAGGATAACAACAGCCCCAGGGTGCCGAATAACGTTTCGAATAAGCCGTGAACCGTCAGGAAGCAGTTCTTCTACTTCTTCAATCGCGAACCTTTTTGCTTGGAAAATCTTTTTAGGTGATCGCACGATCGTTAGCCCGCTATGCGCTGTGCAGCTTCGTCTGCGTGTCGGAATTGCATCAAGAAAGCATCCTCGGGGGTGTCTTCGTAGAAGGACTTAAGCACTCCGGTTGCCCTAAAGCCACGTTTACGAAAGAAAAGCTGAGCCGCAAGATTTGTTTCGCGCACCTCTAGAACGATTCTGTTGCGTCGTTGATACGCCAGTTTGGAAACGAGCTTTTCAATCATGGCTGTCCCTACTGATTGCCTCCTGAAGTCAGGATGCACCGCGAACGAGAGGATGTGAATCCGATTTTTATGTAGTTCGTAGATCATGAATCCGGCCACTTCCTCGTTACGTTCTGCCACCATCCCTATGCAATCCCTTTGACGAAGGCATCGAATGAATTCATCTTCCGTCCAAGGAAACTCGAAACTCTGCTCCTCGATAGCCAGTACGGACGTCATATCTCGACGAATCATCCAGCGGATGTGAACACAAGATTGATCAGATTCGATGCTGGACATGGCGGCAAATTCCTTCCGAGAGCGATCAGTTTTACTTCTTCTATTAATCGCCGTCCTTCCATGGACGAGATCCAGGAACGGTACCAAAGCATGCCTTCG
>JANLUJ010001397.1:0-1890 GCA_031363425.1 Pirellula sp. | reverse complement strand
GTAGGTCCGCTTCTCCGAGGCGGACGTCTTCGTCTCGGAGATACGAAGCTACAAAAAATCACAACCTCTCCCTCCCGGTATAAGCAGTGTTGCCGCACGCCTGAGACAATTTTGAATAAGGACGGCTCACGCAAAGTCACTTTTGGCAAAAGTGCCCTACGGCAGCGTCGTACAGGTTTACCGTGATTTGAGGCAAAGATTTTTGGGAACGCTCGTCCGCGGGTTTCGTCAATGACTTCAGGTTGACGCAGTGGCGTCGGATTTTTTTGTGTTCGGCTGAGGACAGCCGAACCTACGTGAACTCAAGTCCTGGAGATAACACTATGTTGTTGGGCTATAGGTGTGCATCGGCTATGGCGGTGATTCTCGTTGCCGCTTTGCATTCGATTTCGTATGGCATGATACGAGGAGACAAGGGTAACACTCCCGTGGCTGATCCCGGCTGGCCAAAAGGAGCTGCGACCGTTTTCAATTCCCCACATCGGATTGCTTGGTGGGAGGATCCACCGTTTGGCGGAGGACGGTGGCATTCCGAATGCCAGGGCGATACCCAGAAACTCTCGCAGGTCATCGACGACTTTGCCAAGGCGGAATCGGTTAAGAAGAAAATCGTAGTTCACAGCGGCGTCACGCGAAGTTTCTGGTTGGATCCGAATCGTGAACAGATCGGCAATCGAGCAATTGAGATTGATTGGGTCTTTGTCGTTTGGGAAAAAGCGAAGTGGGATTTCCAAAAGGGATTGCCCATTCATATTAGTGCACTCCAAAAGGAGAAGTCGCTTGAGCCGGTTGCGGAACTGCATGTGTACACCGGTGGGCTAGTTGATTGGAAACACATCCAAGTTCCTGACGGCATCGAAGTGTTTGATCATCGAATGGAGGCACACGGGTTTTCAATCTCCGACCGCCGCGTCATCCAAGGCCAAATCACCAACTTCGAAACCAATGATCCGGTGATGGCATCAATCTCCTTGGAATCGATGGACGCAAAATCAAATGGGCGGACTTACCATGTTGTCGAGAATACAACCTGTGATTCAAAAGGTAACTGGATACTAAAGGGCATCCGTCCTGGTCAATATCGCGTCGTCGCAAGATTGAAGGACTTCGTTTCGTGCGTGATTGCTCACGCAACTATCGATGATGAGCCCGGTTGGGAGCGCGTTGAAACAAAAATGAAGAAGTCTGCCGTATTGAAAGGCCATGTCGTGGACCCAGAAAACAAAGCTCTCGTAGCGGTCGATGTTCGACTAGTAGCCAGTGAATACGAACCGATAGAAGATTACAAGACAACCACCAATGATAAAGGCGAATTTGAATGGAACAATGTACCGGTCGGCCAAGCAACCGTGCAGGTTCATCGAATTGGCTATTATCGCCCGCGAAATCGCACAGATGTTTCGATTCCGTCGGACAACTTTGTCGTCGAGATGAGCCCTGCCGGCGCAATACGAATTGAAATTGTTTTTTTGAATCCTAGACCATCGGACTACATCGTCGAAATGGAGGACGCAAATGGTTCAGGGGTTGGCAAATGGGGAGCCAGTGGAAAGATCAACGACGAAAACTGGATCGAATTCAAGAATATTCCGCCGGCCAGGTACCTGGTTTATGGGAAACCCAATCCCTCCACCCTGGACCAAAAAACAAAACCTATCGAGGTCGAAATCGTTGGTGGAAAATCGCTCGAAGTCGAACTGGAAGCCAAGTAATTTCGTTAGCCAAAAACCTCGACCGATCCAACCTCCAATGAGGCTGTACAGCTTTCGTCTCTCTGTTTTTGTGGGCCCCCAACGAGCTCGTCTCGTTGTTGCCAAAGCTTATCGGCTAGACGCGCGTACCACGCGAACGCCCGCCTCGCCTCCCAGCCCAACGCCACAGGCGTTGGAC
>JANLUJ010001351.1:0-1929 GCA_031363425.1 Pirellula sp. | reverse complement strand
TGGATGGTTCTGTTTCCAAGCTAAACAATTCGAACGGCCCCACGCATGCAGCCCTAAAAATCGGCGGTTTGAAAAACCTTTACGTTGACACCGGCTGAATCAGGAACAGAAAAGTCTTTGGTTGACTTACCTGCGGGCACGACGTGCTTGTCTTGAACCGCATTGAATATCTGCTTTCCTTGATAGTACATGGGAATTTGAACGCCGTCGTACCCAGCAATGGTAACATCGTAATTGCCAGGTACGATTCCCGGGTCTTGTTCCTTGGAAGAGTCAAATTTTCCATCTTTGACGGTGAACATGCGAAGCTTTGCTCCACTGGCGTTCACGTCAGGAGTGAATGTGACATTGCCGGCTGGAATGGGCTTCCCTTTGAACGTGACGGTACCCGAGATTTGCGCCATCGGTGGAGCAGAATCACAGCCTAGCAAAACGAGCAGCACTGCGGAAAACGCGAGGAATCGCAACATCATTGAACCATTGTAAATTGGGTGTGATAAAAATCAGAACAGACAGCGAGTTGATGTGCACGAATGACACATTCACGCCCTGGCGCATCGATGTAGTCTCCAGAACGTGATTAAGTACCAAATGTTTTCATTCAGCTGAACATCACTGATCCCAGTCAGCGCCGTTTACATTTCCGTCGCTTGGCAAACAAACGCGATCAAACGTTACTACGTTGATGCTTGAACTAATGGTTCGAACGCTTCCATCGGCCAGACCAGCCGTCATCACCCCTGCGTGCATCGCTTGCGGTCGGCGCCAGTCGCATCGAGTTTCTCGAACGCCGTCTTGAATTCCACCAGGGTTGGGAACCCCATTGAATGGATTGCGAAATCCAATGTCGCTGCGAGGTCCAGGCCCCGCTGCATAATTAGCTGGGTTTCTAAGGACGCCATTGACCATTGGGCAATCCCACCAAGTGTATCCGTCTGCCCCACCGCCATTGTTGACGAGACTCAGGTCAGTGGCAGCTGGTGCGCCATCGACCCAAGGACTGTGAGTGGCGTGCCGACCGCCACGCGACCAGATACTGAAGGTAAAGGAATTGGCTGACAAATTGGGTGTCACACCTGCCGTTGGGTAGTCTACGCCGTAACAAGCGGCTTGCCTTTCGACCACGAGCACAGTGTTGCTCAATCCATCTACAAGACCAGAAAATTTTCCACTAGCTGTCATGGGGTGCCCATTCGTCAATTGGGCAGTACAAGCTCCCGCATTCAACGCGTAGGTCGTGCCACCGTAGGGTTCTCCATTGACGCTGACTCGAGCCGTATTGCTAGAAAGTGCCTTGCCAGCGAAACCAGCGCCAGACAACGTAGGGTCATCTGGACAAGCAAAGCCAGGAATTTTTGCCGTTCGCACTTCAAAGGAAATGCCATTCGCAAGTGAAAAAACGTTTCCTTGCTCAATGTAGGGCAAAATCAAAAAATGGGCAGAAGCGAAAACGGTGGGTCGTACGCCCGAGGTCGTAGTAGAACCCTTGGCAAGTGCATAGGGTGGCAGTGTCTTATTCGCACTTTCGAAATTGTGACAAGCGAGCACCATTTGTTTTACATTATTACTACATTGCATTCGCCGTGCGGCTGCTCGCGCGGATTGCACGGCTGGCAACAGTAACCCAACCAAAATACCAATGATGGCTATCACAACCAGCAACTCTACCAGTGTGAAGCCGCGACGGAACTGTTTCTTCATACAACACCTCAAGATCAACAAAGAATGGCGAAAAACGTGAAACGATAGCAAAGGACACTTGCGAGCCTAGGCGAAAATTGGGCAACGTAGGTTGCTGTTGGCTACTTAGTGTAACTGTTTGTGGCGTCTAAAGATACCTTGCTATTTTTTTTCGAGGTATTTTTGGCTCAAACGTGGGGCCGTTCGCTTTGTTTAGCTTGGAAGCAGAACAATCCAGCAGGACAAGCC
>JANLUJ010001350.1:0-2635 GCA_031363425.1 Pirellula sp. | reverse complement strand
GGCGTTGGACTGGGTGGGGAGGCGGGTAATGGTTGATGCGATCGATTCTAGCCAGGAAAATTCACGTCCAATGGCCAAGCCCATTTAGGCGTTCTAAAGCAGTAAAACTTCTGGGAACGGTCGCGTCAATCTGTCAGTTTCAGCCCCCACCTGCTTCCATTCTACCCGCAAATGGCGACATTTACGCTGGGCTATTCCATTCTGCGATCATTGACGTCGGAAAGTATGTTTGCCTCTAAGCTATCGTCCACGAATTTGATGCGGTAAACCTCAAGCTCTGAATCGTTGACGTCGCGGAAGTTTGTGGCTGCCATCAGGAATCCTGATGCGCTACCGTCCATGGAGTTTCTTAGTTCTTGGAGGCTGGTGCAAAGGTACGTGTTGCAAGTGATTGCCCGCTGTTCTCTAGCTAATCCACACCCCTCTAGTCCATGGAATATGCATGAGTTCTGGAAGGTTTCCGCAGGTATCCTGGCCATGTATTCCGACACGATATCCGCCGGACCGGCCTCTGGTCGCGTAAGAAGAATTTCACGAAACTTTTCGGAATTCAAGAACGCATCATCTCCCCCAAGATTACAGCACTTTCCCCCGCAAGTCCCACACGCCGCGCCGTTCAATCTTGCAAATCGATTCTCGCTTGAGCTCCATTTGGATTGCGATGAAGCGGGTTCGCTGCTTTCCGCAGTCTGCGATTGTTGTGGCGGTTTCGAAACTGTCTCTTGATTCAACACGTTCGCGAGCGTTGCAAGCTTAAGAAAACCTGCTTCAACGCGTTGTAGCCTTTCGGTTGAAGGTGGCTTGAGGTTGTGCTCCAAATAAGGGAGCACAACAATGCTGAGAGAATTGTCTTGGTCCAAAGATGGTCGCAATGCACGTGTTCGCTCCTTGACCATTTCCTCCAGTCCCTGCCGCCTTTTGGCGCGATCTGCAAGGCATTCGTCAGCGCGAGCGCGAGAGGCATTGCTCGAATCATTGCGCTGACAGAATGGACTCTTGCATACTTCAACATGATTCTCATCCGGGTCATTGGCGACATGGATACCACAGATGCGACAAAAAATTGCGTCTGGGGCCCTTATCAAGCTGGATTGACTCTGGCATTCAAATCGGTGACAGAGTGAGGCAACACTCATTTGTGAACGAAGGATGTGAATCGGGCGACCACAAGCGCTGCAGCATGCCAGATTACTGTTCAAGTGATTGCTAAGAGCACACTCGCAGGCGGCTGAACCGCACAGCTGAGATGCAAAGATTCCCTGGGTCACATGAAGCGGTTTTTCGCAGATAACACATTTTTTGTGAATCACCATCTCGAAAATTCCACAACCGAAAGAGTTGGCGGACATAGATGCAACCAAATATAGCTGCAGTCGCTCCACCTAAGCAAGCGATGGACTGAATCGGTCGATCGTGACACTGCGCTGCCGGTGGGGATGCCCTCACTGCTAGGAGACTTCCCACTTTCCGATGCTTGCAAAAAAATTGGGGCCGTTCGCCTTGTTTAGCTCGGAAGCAGAACAATCCAGCAGGACAAGTTGGACAAGCCTGCGGTATTTCTGAATCCCACCGGCTTGACCGGTAGATCGTTCGGGCTTTTTGGCTACCCACCGAGTTAGCCTAAGTGCTATCAACTAAATGATTGAT
This sequence comes from Pirellula sp., assembly GCA_031363425.1. GTDB lineage: Bacteria > Planctomycetota > Planctomycetia > Pirellulales > Pirellulaceae > JBKCUI01. The sequence continues at coordinate 988 of JANLUJ010001350.1, read as the reverse complement.
GCGAAAGTGGGTAGATCTGCTAGTGCCGAAGGAGTTGGCCGCCTTGGCCAGCATATGGCGACTGGCCGTTGCCACTCGTCGACGGCAATGCGAAACCGCTGTTGTACGGTTGATTGGGAAAGCCTGAAGGCTGTGCAGACAATTGGCCGTACGGATTGACTTGCTGGCCCCCATATGTCGGCGATTGCTGTTGTGGATATTGCTGCTGTTGATACTGCTGTTGTGGATATTGCTGTTGTTGCTGCTGCTGTGGATATTGCTGCTGCGGATATTGTGGTTGCGGATATTGCTGCTGCGGATATTGCTGTTGCGGATAGCCTTGCGACTGATAGGCTTGTTGTTGACGCAATTGTTGTTGCTGCCAATCGTATGCTTGGCTAGACGCTTGAGGTTGGGTAGACGGCAACCCTGGGGCGTAGTGCGCATGATTGGGTCCCTGTGCAGCATGCAGCAATTCGACCGCGGGTTGGCCCCAGTTTTGGGTCGCTGCTTGATGTTCGAGGTTATTGAGTTGCTGACTTGCAGCGTTTCTCAATTCAGTCGCCTTGTTTCGATTGAATGTAAATGTAGGAAATCCGTCGACCCACGTTACGTTAAGGAGTCCAAAAACGATCATAGTCGGTACACCAACCAACATGATCAACGAACCGAGCCGCGTGTCAGCAACTCGCTGAACTGGCGCAGGCAATGCAAGTGCGATAAGCCCAGCAGCGCGCTGTGATGTTGTGCGTCGGCTGGTTCGCCTCCTCGATCGGGCCATAGACTCTTCACTCCTGACGACCTGACAATCTGATTTTCTGAAAAACACCATGCAGCAGAGTAGGTCGCCCCTGGACACTAGCAAATCTTCGTTTCCATTGCGATAGCGGAATCAAGCGGGGAGTCCGAATTGCAAGCATTGGCAAAAGTGTGTGACGGCGGTCTCCGCCGTGATCGGTTGTGGACCACTTGTTTAGCTTGGAAGCAGAACAATCCAGCAGGACAAGCC
>JANLUJ010001335.1:0-4920 GCA_031363425.1 Pirellula sp. | reverse complement strand
AGACGAGAATGTCGCCTAGTCGCAATGTGGTCATAACGATTGCCTGCGCGGGATTGGTGGTGTTAGTTGCGGCTGGAAACGAGCACTCGGCCGCTGATCAATTTTTCGAGTTTGCTTTGCATCGCTTGAGGATCGAACGGTGCTAACAAGTAGTCATCGGCTCCGCAACGGAATGCGAGTTCAACCAGTTCCAACGATTGATCCATGGATATCACTAGGATTGGTAGGCTCTCCTTAGACCATCGGCTGCGTACCTTGCTCAGCGAATCTCGTGTGTTGGCGTCGGGTAATTGAGTATCCAAAATAAGGAGCGAGTATGTCGTATCCTGCAAGGATCGTAGCATTTGCTCGGCGGTGGTTCGTGTGTCGACGGCATGTCCCAACAACTCAAGCCGAAATGCAATCAACTCGGCAAGTAGTTCTTCTTCGGTGACCAGTAGTATTTGCATAGTGGAGCCGTCTGAGGTTCAAGGAAATGGTGACGAATCGGAAAACCTTAGGTCGGAAAACATTGCGAATTTGCTAATGCAACAACTTCTTTTAGATAAGCTCAACTTTTTCTTGGTACGCAACCGGAACAATCAGATTGACCGTAAAACCGCTACACCAATTCCGTTTTTTTCCAAGACATTGATTTCAAAAGTACATTTTCCAATTTGTGACCTAGGCTCTTTTGGTCCGTACCCTTTTATGCACCACTCGAATCATGCAATCATCATTTCAGCTAAACAATCGCCATGGCAATAGTCGCGGCTTAACAGTCAGGCTAGTTATGACAGTCGGTCTTGTTTCCATTGGGAATTGTATCGGTTGTTCCTTAGATTCCAGCGAAACACTGGAATCCCTGCAACGCACTGCTACGCCATTGTCCGGTGCGCTGGCCAACGCGACGACTGAGTTGCCAGAATCGGAAGATCCGGACGGTTTGGGAGGTTCAGCAAGTACACAGGCCGGCAAAACGGAAATGCCCAGTCCTGGTCGATTGAATGCATTTGAACTGTCCGGCGTGTTTCACGCAGAAACGCTCAGTCAAGAGACAGGGGGCAAAAGGGAGATATTTGTTATTGGCTTCGTAGAAGTCGACGTTCCGAGTGTCATGCTTGCCATCGATGGACGCACCCAAGTGCTCAAGGTGGGGGACACATTCGAGCGGATTACCGTCCATGAGATTGTCCCACCACGAGCTCGGCTAAGCTGCGATGGTGTCACTTGGAACGCCTCCATCTTTGACCGCCGAAGTTCGGCAAGCGAAGTTTCTGCGAAAAAGAAGTAGACATGCCGTGCCATAAAAATGCTTACCACTATTGCTGCCCTGCAGCCAATTCGGACGCTAGCAGCGTCCGCCACGGTTGCGTCTCGAGCCTATAGAAACAATTCTTTTGGATAGTTGACTTGCATTAAACACAGACCTCTCGCCGGTGCGGTCAGGTCGGTTTGTTTCCTCTCTCGCGACTCAAGTGCCGTTAACATCCAGCGAGGGCCATATCGATCTGCCCCAACGTCCCGCAAGGTGCCGACGATGTTTCGCACCATGTTGTATAGAAATCCATCCGCTTCCACGTCGATCCATAAATCGAGACCGTCTATCGACTGGATTGTACACACCTCAAGGGCATAGATCGTCCGCGTCGTCGTTATCCGCGGCGAACCCGGGGTCTCAAAGCCTTTGAAATTGTGGGTTCCTACAAGGTACTTCGCCGCCTCCCGCATGTTAGAATGGTCGAGCAAATTAGGTAGCCACCAGTGATAACGGTAGTGCATAGCATCCGCTACTTTTGCATTGCGAATCGTGTAACGGTATCGCTTGCTGCGAGCATCTCGTATCGGGTCGAACGGGAGAACAACCTCCCGGCATTCTCGCACCACGATGTCTTCAGGCAAATATCGATTGATCGCTAACGCTAATTTGTCGGAATCATGTTTCCAATTCTGCAGCACAAACGCAGCGACCTGACCAAGTGCATGGACTCCGGAATCGGTACGGCCACTACCCTGCACATGGGTCTTCTCCTTGGTTGCCTTAGCGAGTGCCTCAGCCAACTGCTGCTGTATTGTGTTTGCGTTAATCTGGATTTGCCATCCGCCATAGGCAGTCCCATCGTACGCAATCGTTATCGCAAATTTCCGAGGCATTGTTAATAAATTTAGAGTAATTGACTTTTTCGAATTTCAAAACCTCCGTTCGCCTTGTGTAGCTTGTAAGCAGAACAATCCAGCAGGACAAGCCTGCGGTATTTCTGAACGATTGATGCGATCGCTACACCTTACTTACTTTTCGCCCAAGCTTCATCGACTTGCATGAACATGAGGTGCTGCCACGGAAGTCGGTCGTACTCTTTTGCTAATTTGAATCCGTTAGCCGAGTATTCCTTCAGGATTTGAGCCTTTGTCATTTTGTGTTCGGCTCGAATGAGAACAGTCGGGTCCTCGGCACGGAACTCGACAAGGGCGATCAGTCCATTGGGCTTCATCGCTTTCCGCAAAGCAGCCAGCATTTGAACGGGGTGCGAAAACTCATGGTATACGTCAACCATCAGTACTAAATCGATCGATTTTTCTGGCAACTTGGGGTCCCACAGCTCACCTAATACCGTTTCTACATTCTCGAGTTTTTTTTCGGCCAACTTTCTCGATAACTCTTGCAACATTTGCGGCTGAATATCGACGGCCATGACTTTTCCTGACGGACCAACCCGAGGTGCAATTTGAAGCGTATGGTAACCGTCCCCGGCTCCTAAGTCACATACAACCAAACCGTCTCGGAGATTCAGCTGATCCAGCATCTCTTGGGGGTTCTCTTCTTGGATGCGTTCCGGACGACTCAGCCAATTCATGTGCATGTAACCCATGGGTTGTGCGACGCGTCTACCCAAATACTTCGTTAGTCCTTTTGGCTCGTCCGCTTTCGCTTTGCTGTCTACGGCGGGTCGCTCCTGCCCCGTTGCCAAACGCGATTGGATCAAGGACTGGCTGACGAAAACGAGCGAAATGAACGCGAAAGCAATCGACGCTTTTTGAAATCGCATGACAGTTGATTTCATCATGAAACTAATCCTCGAGTGGCAATGGATGGAAAGAAGGTTGTTTGGCAGACTCAAGGTACGTTTCCAGGATCAACAAAGCCGCGACTTTGTCTACCTGTTTCTTGCGTTTCTTATGTGTCAATTCAGCATCTCGAAGCAATCGGTTGGCAAGTGCGGTAGTGTACCGCTCGTCGATAAATCGAACCGGCCTCCCTGTTATATGGTATAGCCAAGAAGCGAAATCGCGTGCTTCCTCGGATTTTTGGCTTTCGCGCCCATCGCAATGGATCGGCAAACCAACTACCCAGCCAAGTATTTGGTTTTCATTTGCCAAATCTTCGAAGTGCTTTTGATCAAGCGTAACATTACGTCGCGTGTACGTTTCTAGTGGGCTTGTCCAAGTTCGGCTCGGATCGCAAATAGAAACTCCGATCCGAACGGTACCATAGTCGACTCCTGCAAGTCGGCCAGACTCTGGCCAAGAAAATTCTCTAGTGTCGGGATTACCCAATTCACGCAGCCTTCCGCAATTGCCTTGTAATTCATGTCCTGGACGTAGTATTGTCCCCAGACTTAAAGGATTGACCAGAGCCAGTACTGCAAAGGATGGCTATTTTAGAAAGCACTGAAAATCATGAAACGCAAAATTATCCTTGCGAACTGCACCTTGAGTGGCATCTTCGCAGCCTTGACCTCCATTTCGATTGGCTCGGTTTGTGCTCAGGACGGACTGGATTTCAACGAAGCCGAACGAATGATGTCGTTCAATACGATCGAATTGAAACAGCAACTGTACTTTGGGCTACGGACCTTTTTGCCTGAGCAACAGGCTTTCCTCGACGAAGTTGTGGCGCGTGTCGAAACCGGAGAACTCCCAAGATCGATGGTCAACGTCGTTTTCGTGTGGTCTCGCAAACGAAGACCAAAAATCCCATACCCGTATTTTGAGATCGCCATGCGCCTGCTTGCCGAAAAGCGCGGCGTCATCCTGCCTTGATTTAAAGATTTAGGCGACCGGCAGGTTTAGCCCTACCTAGCACCTAGCACGACGCGCAAGCTAGTGCCACTGATTGGATAGCGATGCACAGGGGACTCCTCGTTCCCAGGCTCTGCGGCTCTGCCTGGGAACGCACTTCCGTGGAGCTCCTGCCTCCGGAGTTCACAAACCAAGGAGGCATTTCGGCGAGGCGCGGCCTCGCTTGCATTGAGTTACCAGGCAGAGCGGCAGAGCCTGGTAACTAGATTGCACAGTGCAACAAAACTTGCAATCCGTGGCACTAGTGATTCCAACTTCCAATTCACTAGCTCGCGCGTCGTACTACTGGGACTTTTCAGTCTGCCGGTCGCCTCAACTGTTTCCACCCATGAAATGGCTGAACAACTGTTCTGCAATTGCGATAATGTTGGATACAATTGGTACAAACGGACCATCTTTTTGAATCGCTATAGTTTCTAAATCCGAAATTGCGACCGCAGACCAATTAGTCAGGTAGGTTTCATCCGGTGTAGAAGCGTCGCCCCGAACACTTCTGTAATGGCATGGATTTGCTACCTAAGTTTTCTTAGCGATTCAAAATGGACTTAAAACTTCTCAAGAGAGCGACTGACTACTACCGCGCGCTTCGCGCTACCGATTGGCTGAAGAATGCCTCGGATCGGTTCGATCGTATTCTTAAGTCTCTAACCAGTTTTGATTTGCCCAAGGATCCGAATAAACCGGATATCGTTGAGCTGGAGAGTCGCATTCTTTACAGCGCGAATCCGTTCTTTTCATCAGGGACGGGTGAGGTTGCGGCTCTGTTGGGTGAGTTTGAGTGCCCATCGCATATAGCGCAGGACGACTGGGATTCGCTTTTGCTGGAAGCTGCCCCGAACATGCATTCCGAGTCGTTTAGCA